>DASZQY010000244.1:0-13820 GCA_035549395.1 Bauldia sp. | reverse complement strand
ATCACGAAGAGCAGCAGGACCACGCCGAATTCGGCAACGCCGAGAATCGACTCCGGATCGTGGAACAGGCCGAGGCCGTAAGGGCCGATCACCAGGCCACCGGCCAGATAGCCGACCACGGAACCCAGGCCGATCCGCTTGAAGATGGGCACGGAAATGACCGCGGCGCCCAGGAGCGCCACGGCCGCAATCAGTTCGGTGTTCTGCGAATCGACAGCCATCCGCGATCCCGGCGCCCCGCCGCGGCTAGCCTCGCGGCGCCGCGCCCCACATGCAAGA
Source organism: Bauldia sp. (assembly GCA_035549395.1). Classification (GTDB taxonomy): domain Bacteria; phylum Pseudomonadota; class Alphaproteobacteria; order Rhizobiales; family Kaistiaceae; genus DASZQY01. The sequence goes on along the minus strand of DASZQY010000244.1, from coordinate 13,541 downwards.
TGGATTCCGTGCGGAAACGGTCAGGTGGCGGTGCCGCCGACAGTCACCTGGTCGATGCGCAGCGTCGGCTGGCCGACGCCGACCGGCACGCCTTGTCCGTTCTTGCCGCAGGTGCCGATGCCGGGATCAAGCATCATGTCGGTGCCGATCATCTTCACGCGCTTCAGCGATTCCGGCCCGCTGCCGATCAGCATCGCACCTTTGATCGCCGGCCCGATGACGCCGTTCTCGACCTTGTAGGCCTCGGTGCACGAGAACACGAACTTGCCGCTCGTGATGTCGACCTGCCCGCCGCCGAACGAAACCGCGTAGATGCCGTTCTTCAGCGACTTCAGGATCTCGGCCGGGTCGTCCTTGCCGGCGAGCATGATGGTGTTGGTCATGCGCGGCATCGGAATGTGGGCGTACGACTGGCGGCGGCCGTTGCCCGTTGGCTTCATCCCCATCAGTCGCGCGTTCTGCCGGTCCTGCATGTAGCCAACCAGGATGCCGTCCTCGATCAGCGTCGTCGTCTGTGTCGGGGTGCCTTCGTCATCGATGGTCAGCGATCCGCGACGCGAAGCAATCGTGCCGTCGTCGATCACGGTGACACCCGGCGCGGCGACGCGCTGTCCCATCAATCCGGCGAAGGCAGATTCCTTCTTGCGGTTGAAATCGCCCTCGAGGCCGTGCCCCACCGCTTCGTGGAGCAGGATGCCCGGCCAGCCAGGACCGAGCACCACGTCGAAGGTTCCGGCGGGGGCAGGGACCGCGTTGAGATTGACGAGCGCCTGCCGCACGGCCTCGTCGACCGCGAACTGCCACGTATCGGCCGTGATGAATCGTTCGAAGCCCTCGCGACCGCCCGTGCCGTACGAGCCGCTTTCCTGCTTGTCGCCGTCGCCGACCACGACCGAAACGTTGAGACGGACTAGCGGGCGCGCATCTATGAAGCGCGTGCCGTCGGCGCGCACGATTTCGATTTCCTCGAACGACCCGGCGAGCGAGGCGGTCACCTGCCGCACGCGCGGGTCCTTTGCGCGCGCCGCAGCATCGATGGTTTCCAGCAACTTCACCTTGTCGGCGAAGGTCGGCGATCCGATCGGACTGACATCGGAGTACAGGCGCGCGTTGGTGCCCCGCGGCGGCTCGGCATAGGACCCCGTATGCCCCGCCTTGACCGCCTGGACGGCATCGGCCGCACGCTTGATCGCCGGCTCCGATATTTCGCCCGAATGAGCGTACCCCGCTGCCTCACCGGCGACAGCCCGCAGACCGAATCCCTGGGCGGTATCGAAACTGGCGGATTTCAGCCGGCCGTTGTCGAAAAGCAGGCTCTCCGATTGGGCAAACTGCGCATACAGCTCGCCGTCGTCCGCCCCCCTCAGGGCGTCGGCGGTCAGCTGGCGCGCGCGCTCAAAATCGAGACCGACGCGGTCAAGGACGGAATGATCAGCCATGAGAAGCTCGCTTAAGGAGGTGCATAGCGACAGATAGGGTCTCGACCGTGTGTCTGCAAATTGCCGTCAACGACGAGCCAAGTCGCAATATTGAATCCTTTCAATTCAGCGACCGATAATGTACTTCTCTGGCCATCTGGAGATGGGCCGGGTTTCGGGCCGTTTTCGCGTAAGACGGGGGCCAGCCTCATGGTCCAGAGAATAGGGAGGGCAAAGAAATGAATGGTTTCAAATCGAAAGCCGCAATATCTGCGGCGGTGATGGTCCTTGCCGGATTGATCGCTTGTGGCGCTTCGGCCGGCGCCGACGAAATGACGGGGCCGATTACGCTGACGGACGAGGGCAGCTTCTTTGTCGGCGGTGACATTGTTCACACGGACGCCGTTAGCGGCGATCCCAAGGGACCGGCCGGAATTGGTTACGCCAACGACGACGACCTGAAATTCAATCAGATGTACGTGCAGTACCAGGTTCCCGAGGGGGCGGCCGACGCCGTACCGATCGTGTTGGTACACGGTTGCTGCCTCAGTGCGGCAGAATGGGAAGACACGCCGGACGGGAGGATGGGGTGGGCCGAATACTTCCTGCGCAACCACCATGCGATGTATTTGCCGGATCAGACGTCACGCGGCCGCTCTGGCTTCAACGCGACCGTGATCAATGAGGTCAGGCTGGGCAAGAAGCCGCCAAGCGAGTTGCCGGACATCTACACGTTGGGCCGGACGGCCGCTTGGGACCTATTTCGCTTCGGTCCAAAGTATCCCGACGTTTGGCCGGGCGAGCAGTTCCCCATCGATGCGCTCGGCACTTTCGCTTCCCAGGTGATCCCCGATCTGAATACCACCTCTCCGCAGCCTGATCCGACGTACAAAAATCTGGCCGAGCTCGGAAAGATGGCCGGAGGCGCGGTGATCGTAGGCCACTCGGAATCGGCATTTTTCCCCGTCGAGGCCGCCTTGGACGACAATGCCGGTGTTAAGGGTCTCATCGTCATCGAGGGCTTTTGCCGCGAGCTGAAGCCGGAAGAGGTTGCAAAACTGACGAAAATTCCAACCCTGATCATCTTTGGCGATCATCTCGACGGGTCAGATGTATCCAAGAAGATCTGGCCGGCGGCGCTGAGCACCTGCGAGACGTTTGCCAAGCAAGTCAACGATGCCGGCGGCAAGGTTCAGCTTGTGAAGCTTCCCGATATCGGATGTCAGGGCAACAGCCACATGCTGATGCAGGACAAGAACAGCCTCGATATCGCGGCCTGGGTGGAAAAATGGCTGCGGGACGATGTCGTCCAGACCCATGAAGTGCCGACTGTCGGCAAGGTCCGCGGATAACGCAGCCCGCGGTAGCTTAATCGCCCCGCCCGCCGTCAGGTGGGCGGGGTTTCTATTTGGGCCTCACGAGGCAGCCGTCAGGGGAGGGCGTCGAAGCCTTCGCCAAACCCGTTGAGGGAGATCGGGATGCCGATTCCTTCTTCCGGCGTCTGGAAGATGATGAAGGTGGCGGTGGTTCCCGAGCGCAGCGCGGTCAGCAGCTTGTCTTCCAGGATGACCTCGGCGACGCAGCCGCTGGGCTGGCAGCGCACGAAGCCGGCCCGCCCCATGTCGGTCGAATCGATCTTCAGCCCGAGACCGGACGGCAGCAGCACCCCAAGCGGAGCCAGCACGCGCATGATGCGCGCCTTCTTGTCCGCCGTCTTGAGAACGATGACCGTCAGCCCGACGTTGTCGCGGTCCTCCGCGGTCACGAACTGCATCAGCACGCACTGTTCGGCCTGGGCGCCGGCCGGGGTGTCGCAGCGGATCTGCCAGTCCCCATGCGTCGAGCGCACCGGCGGCTCGCCCTGAGTCGCCGGCGCAACCGAAACTACAGCCTGCGGCACGTCGATCTGGTTGGGGGCGGGCAGGCTTGAATCATTGGTGCTGGTCGCTGGCGCGGTCGCGACCTGCGTGGGGGCCTGTGCGGTTATGCCATGCGCGCCCGGAATCTTGTTGAAGTAGCCGAGATAGAAGAGGGCGCCCGCACCCACGACGACAACCGCGAGAATCACGGCGATCACCGCCAGAAGCGGAACCAGTGACCGCCGCCGGCGCGGGCTCTCGTCTTCGTACATACCGCTCATGCCCCGGTCTCAGCCCCCGCATCCGCTGGCACGTGTGCCGACAGGGTTCGTGCCGAATCGCCCGTCCCCTGAAACCTCATCATGCTACAACCCGCGGCGCGAAGGAATCCGCGGCCCTTTTTTGCTGTCGCTGCCGTCGCGCACGAAGCCGGAAAACCCGGCCGGATCAAGGCGAAGGCGCGATTTGCCGCATAAAAGCCAACCCAAGGCCGTTGCGGCGCAATACTCCTTGTGGTTTCTCTCTGGCACGGTTCCAAATACGGTCGATCTGCCCACGCATGAGGCAGTCTTGGCCGTATAGTGGGGGCCTTGGGGCAACGAGGAGCGGCATGGTGAGCAAGGCAGTTACGCGGTCGGTATTTGCAGGCGCTGCGCTGAGCGCGCTTGCCGTCGCCGGCCCCGCCGGTGCGACCGAGCCGCAGCCGTGGGAGATCAATCTCCAGCCGGCCGCAACCCCGATCATGGAAATGATCCATCACTTCAACAACGGTCTCCTGATCGTTGTGACGTGTATCGTCCTCTTCGTCCTCGCCCTGCTGCTCTATTGCATCGTGCGCTTCAACGCGCGCGCCAATCCGGTTCCCTCGCGCACCAGCCACAACACGCTGATCGAGGTGTTGTGGACGATCCTGCCGATCCTGATTCTCGTTGGCATTGCGGTCCCGTCGTTCTCGCTTCTGTTTGCCGAGCACGATCCGGCGCGCGCCATCGCGAACTACGATCCGTCGAAGACGCTCACCATCAAGGCGACCGGCAACCAGTGGTACTGGTCCTACGAGTATCCCGATAACGGCGATTTCACCTTCAACTCGCTGATGCTGCAGGATAACCAGCGCACCGATCCTGCGAACCAGCCGCGCCTGCTCTCCGTCGACAACGAGATGATCGTCCCGGTCGGCGTCGTCGTGCGCATGCAGGTCATCGGCAACGACGTGATTCATTCGTGGGCTGTGCCGTCATTCGGCGTGAAGATCGACGCCATTCCCGGCCGTCTGAACGAAACCTGGTTCCAGGTCGAGCGCGAGGGCGTCTACTACGGCCAGTGCTCCGAGCTGTGCGGCCAGGCGCTGGCCGCGGATGGCAACGACCTCCATGGCCACGCCTTCATGCCGATCGTGGTGCGCGCCGTTTCGCAGGACAAGTTCGACGCCTGGACCAAGGCGGCGGCAAACGACATCACGAGCGCGTACAGCGTCCTGGCCGACGCCAAGCCGGTCGATGGCGACGGCAGCGTGAAGCTCGCGGCCAAGTAAGAGAATCAATCAGCGGGCCGCCCACCGCGGTCCGACGGAAGGAGACGTTGATGTCGACCAGTGCAGGCTATAGCGCGCACGAGATCCCTGGCGGGCATGCGGCTCACGAGGCCCATGGTCACCCGACGGGCTGGCGCCGCTGGCTCTATTCGACGAACCACAAGGACATCGGCACGATGTACCTGGTGTTCGCGATCTTCGCCGGCATCGTCGGCGGTGCGCTTTCGGTAGCCATGCGCATGGAGCTGCAGTCGCCCGGCCTGCAGATCTTCTCCAATCCGGAAATGTTCAACGTCTTCGTCACCGCGCACGGCCTGATCATGATCTTCTTCATGGTCATGCCGGCCATGATCGGCGGCTTCGGCAACTGGTTCGTGCCGATCATGATCGGAGCGCCGGATATGGCCTTCCCGCGCATGAACAACATCTCGTTCTGGCTGCTGCCGCCGGCCCTGCTGCTGCTCGTGATCTCGATGTTCATGCCGAGCGCACCGGGAGAGACTGGTGTAGGTGGCGGGTGGACGATCTACCCGCCGCTTTCCACTTCCGGCCAGCCCGGCCCAGCGATGGATTTTGCGATTCTGTCGCTGCACATCGCCGGCGCCTCGTCGATCCTCGGCGCGATCAACTTCATCACGACGATCTTCAACATGCGCGCCCCGGGCATGACGCTGCACAAGATGCCGCTGTTCGTCTGGTCGGTCCTGGTCACTGTCTTCCTGCTGCTGCTGGCGCTTCCCGTTCTTGCCGGCGGCATCACCATGCTGCTCACCGATCGCAACTTCGGCACCACCTTCTTCAATCCGCAGTTCGGCGGCGATCCGGTGCTCTTCCAGCATCTGTTCTGGTTCTTCGGCCATCCTGAGGTCTACATCCTCATTCTGCCGGGCTTCGGCATCACCTCGCAGATCATCTCGACCTTCTCCAAGAAGCCTGTCTTCGGCTACATGGGCATGGCTTACGCCATGGTCGCCATCGGCTTCATCGGCTTCGTCGTGTGGGCGCATCACATGTACACGGTCGGCTTGTCGCTCAATACGCAGGCCTATTTCGTCACCGCCACCATGGTCATCGCGGTGCCGACCGGCGTGAAGATCTTCTCGTGGATCGCCACGATGTGGGGCGGTTCGATCGAGTTCCGCGCGCCGATGCTGTGGGCGATCGGCTTCATCTTCCTGTTCACCGTGGGCGGCGTCACCGGCGTCATGCTCGCCAACGCCGGCTTCGACTACGTCGTGCACGACACCTACTTTGTGGTGGCACACTTCCACTACGTGCTGTCGCTCGGCGCGGTCTTCACCATCTTCGGCGGCTTCTACTACTGGCTGCCCAAGATGAGCGGCTACATGTACAACGAGACCCTCGCCAAGACGCACTTCTGGATCACGTTTATCGGCGTGAACCTCGTCTTCTTCCCGCAGCATTTCCTCGGGCTTGCGGGCATGCCGCGCCGCTACGTCGACTATCCGGACGCCTTCGCCGGCTGGAACTTCATCTCGTCGATGGGCTCGTACATTTCGGGTGTCGGCGTCCTCGTGTTCCTCTATCTCCTGTTCGACACCTTCACGAAAAAGCGGCCGGCCGCAGCCAATCCGTGGGGTCCCGGCGCCACCACGCTCGAGTGGATGCTGCCGTCGCCGCCGCCGTTCCACCAGTGGGAGACCCTGCCGCGCATCCGCTAGCGCGGCGGCAATTGCGATATGGCCTATTCGGACGTCCATAAGTCAGGTCGCGCGGTCGCGCGCGAGGGCGTCAATATGGGCAGCGCGCGCGATTACATCGCGCTGCTCAAGCCGCGGGTCATGTCGCTCGTTGTCTTCACGGCGCTTGTCGGCATTGCGGTGGCTCCCGGTCACATCAACCCGGTTCTCGGCGCTGCTGCCCTGATTGCAATCGCGGTAGGCGCTGGCGCAGCCGGCGCGCTCAACATGTGGTTCGATTCCGATATCGACCGCCTCATGCGCCGCACGGCGCCGCGGCCGATACCAGCCGGCCGCCTCGAGCCGGGCGATGCGCTTGGCCTGGGCTTGGTGCTCGCCGTGGCCTCGGTGACGTTTCTCGGCCTCGTCATAAACTGGGTGGCGGCGGGCCTGCTCGCCTTTACGATTTTCTTCTACGTCGTCATCTATACGATGTGGCTGAAGCGCAGCACGTCGCAAAACATCGTCATCGGTGGCGCTGCTGGCGCGTTGCCCCCGGTCATTGGCTGGGCGGCGGTAACCGGCACCGTCTCGATCGAGAGCCTGGCGCTCTTTCTCATCATCTTCCTGTGGACACCGCCTCACTTCTGGGCGCTGTCGCTCTATCGTTCCGACGATTATGCCCGCGCCGGCGTGCCGATGCTGCCGGTGGTTTCGGGTGCCGCGGCAACGAAGCGGCAGATCCTGATCTATGCGGTCGTGCTTGCCGTAGTCGCCGCGACGTTGCCGCCGCTGCTCCATTTCGCCACTGCGGCCTACGGCGTCATCGCGGGCGCACTCGGTGTTCTTTTCATCTGGCTCGCTTGGCAAGTGTACCGGATGCCGGAGTCGGACACCGAGATGAAGCCGGCGCGCCGTCTGTTCGCCTATTCGATGCTCTACCTGTTCCTGCTTTTCGCCATCCTGTTGGTTGAGGGCGGCTTCAGGGGGTGGATGGCATGAACGCCATCGTTGAACCCCCGAAGGCCGCGCCCGACATCGTGCCGGAAGACGGCATTCGCCTGACTCCGGAGGAGCTCAAGCGCCGCCGCAGCCGTTCGGTTGCCATTGCGCTCGCGCTCGGAGCTCTGGTGCTTCTGTTCTATATCGTGACCATCGTGAAGATCGGCGGCAACCTGCTGCAGGACGGCGGGGGGTTGATGTGACCGAGCCCGTGCGCCCCCCGCAGCGACGTATCAACTTCGGTGTCACCGCCGCTGTCTGCGTGGTGTTCGCAGCCGGTATGGTCGGCGCATCGTTTGCCGCCGTCCCGCTCTACCGCATCTTCTGCTCGGTGACGGGCTACAACGGCACTGTGCGTCGTGCCGAAGCCGCGCCGACGCGTATTCTCGACAAGACGATGACGGTCCGCTTCGACGCCAACGTCAGCGGCGGTCTCGGCTGGGATTTCGCGCCCGACGTGCGCGAGGTTAAGGTGAAGATCGGCGAGGTGAAGACCGTCTCCTTCCACGCCGAGAACCTGATGTCGACCACCAGTACTGCGTCAGCGGCGTTCAACGTCTCGCCCGACACCGCCGGCGGATACTTCAACAAGCTGGCATGCTTCTGCTTCACGCAGCAGACGCTTCCGCCGCACACTCCGACAGAACTGCCGGTAACCTTCTTCATCGATCCGTCGGTGGTGAACGACGTCGACATGAGCAACATCGATACCGTCACCCTGTCCTATACGTTCTATCCTGCCGCACCGCCCGCCCAGGCGAATGCGGCAGCGCCGGCCGCCACGGGGGCGGTGCCGGACAAAACGAAGCCGCTGTGACCTGGAGCCCGCCTGATGGCTGACGCGCACTCCCAAGCCCACGGAAAGAACCATCCGTACCACCTGGTGGACCCCAGTCCGTGGCCCGTGGTCGGAGCCATTTCTGCGTTTGTGCTGGCGGTCGGCGCGATCACGTACATGCACGGCGGGTCGCCGTGGTTCATCGCGCCTGGCGTCATCGGTGTGCTTTACACGATGCTGGCGTGGTGGCGCGATGTCATCAAGGAATCTCAGGAAGGCTTCCATACCAAGGTCGTCCAGCTTGGCCTTCGCTACGGAATGATCCTGTTCATCGCCTCCGAGGTGATGTTCTTTGTGGCATGGTTCTGGGCGTTCTTCGATGCCAGCCTCGCGCCCGACAGCCCGATCCAGGTTCTGCGCACCGAGTTCACTGGTGGCCATTGGCCGCCGAACGGCATCGAGGTCTTCGATCCGTGGCATCTGCCGCTGCTCAACACGCTGATCCTGCTTACCTCCGGCACGACCGTCACCTGGGCTCACCACGCGCTCATCCATAACGACCGCAAAGGCATGCTGTGGGGGCTGACACTCACGGTGGTCCTCGGCCTCACGTTCACCTGCGTGCAGGCCTACGAGTACTCGCACGCGGCCTTTTCGTTCGGCGGCAACATCTACGGCGCCACCTTCTTCATGGCGACCGGCTTCCATGGCTTTCACGTCATCATCGGCACGATCTTCCTGATCGTGTGCCTGCTTCGCGCTTATCGCGGCGACTTCAATCCGCAACAGCACTTCGGATTCGAGGCAGCCGCCTGGTACTGGCACTTCGTCGACGTGGTGTGGCTGTTCCTCTTCTTCTGCATCTACGTATGGGGCGGTTGGGGCGGAGTCATCGCCAAGGGCTGATGAGCGAGCACGAAGACAAGGCCCTCTACCCACCGCAGCCGATCTCGGTCGGCTGGAAAGGGCGTTGTCCGCGCTGTGGGGAAGGGGCGTTGTTCGACGGCTTCCTGACGGTCGCGCCACGCTGTGCCAACTGCGGCCTCGATTTTTCCTTCGCCGATTCCGGTGATGGTCCAGCGGTCTTCATCATGATGATCGTCGGCTTCATCATCGTCGGCTTGGCGCTGTTCGTGGAATTCACTTTCCACCCGCCGTACTGGCTGCACGCCGTGCTGTGGATTCCGCTGACGCTGATCCTGGCCATCGGCCTGCTCCGGCCGCTGAAAGGCCTGATGATTGCGCAGCAGTACAAGCAAAAGGCCGCGCTCGGCGAGCTCGACACGCGATAGGTCGATTGTGCGCCGTCTGATTGCTCCGGCAATTGCGACCCTGGTCGTGGTCGTCATCCTCTGCGGTCTCGGCATCTGGCAGGTGCAGCGCCTCGCCTGGAAAGAAAACCTGATCGCCGCGGTCGCCACCCGCATGTCCGCAGCGCCGGTCCCGGCGCCGTCGCCTGGTGCATTTGCGGAGGTTGATCCGTCAACGCTGGAATATCAGCGCGTCTCCGTCCGCGGCCGCTATCTCAACGATCGCGAAGTCCACGTCATCTACTCGCTGACCGAACCCAAAGGCCCGGTCGGTGGTGTCGGCTACATGGTCATGACGCCGCTGCAGACGGATGATGGCTGGATCGTCTATGTCAACCGCGGCTTCGTACCGGCGGAGAAAGCGGATCCAGCCACCCGGTCGCAGGGACTTGTCGAAGGCGAGACCACGGTTACGGGTGTAATTCGCCTGCCGGCGGATCGCTCCTGGTTTATGCCCGGCGACAATGCCGGCAAGAACGAGTGGTTCTCGCGCGATCCGAAGCTCTACGCTGCCGCGTATCGGCTACCCGCAGGCGCCGTCGCGCCATATATTGTCGACGCAGTGTACGATCCCGATCTTCCGGGCGGCCTGCCGCAGGGCGGCGAGACCGTGGTCGATTTCCCGAACAACCACCTTGGCTATGCGATCACCTGGTTCGGCCTGGCGGCGTGCGCGGCAGGCGTCTTCACCGCGTTTTCGATTTCCCGACTGAGGCAGCCGGCCTCGGTCTAGGCGTGGCCGGCGTCGCTGGACAGCCGTGTCAGGTCGACACCCATCAGCGACAGCGCCCGGCCGTATTTCTCTTCGAGGTTGGCGTCGAAGATCAGTTCAGGGATCGCGGGGCAGTGCAGCCACCCGTTAGCCTGGATTTCGCTGTCCAGCTGTCCGGGCGACCATCCGGCATATCCGAGCGCCAGCATCGCCCGCTGCGGCCCGTTGCCCGCCGCGATTGCCTTCAGTATCTCCAAAGTGGCGGTCAGGCTGACTTTGTCGTCGATCGGCAGGGTCGAATTCTCGATGAAATAGTCGGAAGAATGGAGCACGAAGCCGCGCCCGGTTTCCACCGGTCCGCCGCGCTGCACCTGCATCCGGCCTGCCTGTCCGGGCAAGCGAATCTCGGGACCGTCGGGAATGATGTCGAGCTGCACCAACAGGTCCCTGAAGCTGATTTTCTCCGCCGGCCGGTTGATCGTGATGCCCATCGCGCCCTCGGCGGAATGCGCGCAGATATAGACAACCGTGCGCGCGAACGGCCCCTCGCTGATGCTCGGCATCGAGATCAGGAACTGTCCGTCGAGATAGCCGCGGCCGGAGGCGGGCTTGCCACTGGGAGATCTGGCCATAGTCGGACGAGGCTACCACGCTAGAGTCAAAAGGAAAGGAGCCCGCCGTGCGATGGTCACGCACATATGAATGTGCGCACTTGCCCGGCGCTCGCGCTTGTCGCGCCCCAAGGCTAATGTCCGCCGCGATGAGCCGGTTCCATCTTTTGCTTTGTGCAGCAGTCCTTGCAGCGCCAGCCAGCGCGTCGGCCGCCATCGGCGACTGGCATCAGGGCGAGCAGGCGCGCGTGCGGCTGGTCGCGAGTGGCGTCGATGCCAAGGGCCAGTTGTCCGCCGCACTCGAGATTTCACTGCCGGCCGGATGGAAGACGTACTGGCGGACGCCTGGCGACGCGGGCGTCCCGACGACAGCGGATTTCAGCGGCTCGTCGAACCTCGGCCCGGTGACCGTGTCCTTCCCCGTGCCGACACGCGACGACGATGGCTACGCGGTGACCAATGTCTATCACGATGGCGTCGTGCTGCCGGTGACTGCGGCTGTCGCCGACTCCAGCAAACCGGTGACGCTGAACGTCGATGTGAAGCTTGGCGTTTGCCAGCAGGTCTGCGTGCCCGATGAGGTCCAGGCGAGCCTGGTCGTGCCCGCCGGACAGCATGACCGGGCCGCCGCGGAAGTCGTTGAGAAGGCTGAGGCTCTGGTGCCGGGATCGGCCGAACCGGGCGTGTTTTCCGTGGATTCCGTGGTCCGGACAGGCGGGACGGACGGCCGCCCGATATTCCAGTTCAGCGGCGAGGTGCCCGATTCCGCCCACGCTGTCTTCTTTGTCGAAGGCCCCGCGGACTGGGCGCCCTTCCGCCCGGCGGCCCGGACAGGTCCGGACGGCAGGGCCATCTGGGACGTGCAGTTCTCGCGGTTGGGCTCGACCGTGCCGATCGCCGGCGCGAGCTTTCGCGTCACGATACAGTCGGGCGCCAGGGCGATCGATCAGACCGTGAAGCTGCAGTAGGGGCAGGAGAGAAAATCATGATCAAGACTGGCGACCGGCTGCCGGATGGCAGCTTTCGCGTGAAACAGGCGGACGACTCGATGAAGGAGGTGTCGGTCGCCGACCTGTTCGATGGCCAGCGGGTCGTGTTCGTCGGCGTTCCCGGCGCGTTCACTTCGACCTGCCACCGCGCGCACATTCCGCAATTCGTGACCCATGCTTCGGAGATCAAGGCGAAGGGAGCCGATCGCATCGTCGTGATGGCCGTGAACGACCATCACGTCATGCAGATGTGGGCTAAGTCGCTCGGCGCCGAGGGCAAGATCGATTTCGTCGCCGATGGCGACGCCGTCTACGCCCGCGCGCTTGGTCTCGACATCCAGATTCCCGGCATGGGGACACGCGTGAAGCGCTTCTCGGCGCTGGTCGATAATCGGGTGGTGAAGTCGCTGAACTTCGAGCCGGAGGGCGGCAAGGGGATTCAGGCGACGGGTGCGGAAGTCATCCTCGGGCAGCTCGAGCCGGCTTGAACGGCGCCATCCCTTCGTTGGCCAACTGGTCGGCGCGCTCGTTGCCGGCAGTGCCGGCATGGCCCTTCACCCAGTGCCACCTGATCTGATGCGCGGCCGCGAGCGCATCGAGCTTCTGCCAAAGGTCGACGTTCTTCACCGGCTTGCGGTCGGCCGTTCGCCAGCCGTTCTTCTTCCAGCCGATTATCCACCCGGTGACGCCGCCGCGCACGTATTGGGAGTCGATGTAGAAGTCGACGTCACTTGACGCCTTGAGTGCCGCCAATGCCTCGATGGCGGCGGTCAGCTCCATGCGGTTGTTGGTGGTCAGCGCCTCGCCACCCTTGAGTTCCCTGGTGTGGCCATTCCAGGTGAGGACCGCTCCCCAGCCGCCGGGGCCCGGATTCCCGGAACACGCACCGTCGCTCCAGATCGAAACGCGCCTGGTTTCGTTCACGCGGCGAAACCGTAAGCGGTCGCGTCGCCGACGCTGCGGTGAAAGCGAAGCTTGCGATAGTACTCGATCGGATCCTTCGGAACGACCAGCGCGCCGGGCGGCACTTCCAGCCAGTCGTAGAGACGCGTGAGCAGGAAGCGCAGCGCGGACCCGCGACACAGGATCGGCAGCGCATCCATCTCCGCCGCGGTCGGACGCCGCACGGACTGGTAGCCGGCAAGGAAGGCCCGCGCCTTGGTGATGTTCAGCGAGACGTCGGCCTCGAAGCACCAGGCATTGATGCCAATGGCGATGTCATACGCGAGCGCGTCGTTGCAGGCGAAGTAGAAGTCGATGATCCCCGAGAGCTTGTCGCCGAGAAAGAAGACATTGTCCCGGAAGAGATCGGCGTGGATCACGCCCTCGGGCAGGCTCCGCGGCCAGTTTGTCTCCAGGTGGTCGAGTTCATCGGCGATCTCGCGCGAGAGGCCGGGCTGCACGGTATCCGCGCGGCTGCGGCACAGCTCGTAGAGCGGACGCCAGCCCGCGACTGACAGCGCATTGCGCCGCTTCAGCGCGAAGCCCTCGCCCGCAAGATGGAGACGCGCCATGGCCGCACCAACGGCGCCACAGTGGGCAGCCTGCGGCCGCCTGACCCACATGCCCGAGAGGAAAGTGACGATGGCGGCGGGCCTGCCGGCGAGTTGACTGAGGGCGCGTCCGGCGCGGTCGCGAACGGGCAGGGGACACGATATCCCGCGCTCAGAGAGATGCTCCATCAAACC
>DASZQY010000243.1:0-2145 GCA_035549395.1 Bauldia sp. | reverse complement strand
AACAGCATGTAGCCGTAGGTGCTGGACGAATTGGTCGGCAGGAACGTGACGACGTCGAAGCCGGCCCGCTGGCCGAGGAAGCCGAAGCCCGAGGCGATCCCGCGCTCGCGCAGGTTGGTGGTGGTGTTGTGCGCCAGCCAGGACACCGTGCCGACGACCACCACGACCAGAAAGACCTGGGCCGCGATGCTGCGGACGGTGGGATTATTGTACCAATGCTCCCGGGACTCGATCATTCGCCCCGCATCGGTAACAGCCATCGTGCGCTTCCCCCGCGCTAACGCCGTCAGCGTTCACGACGGGACCGGACAATCTTGTCCGGCCCCGCCGCATGAATGCTAGAGGATAGGCATTCCGTACTGGATGCCGCCCTGGTTCCACTGCGCGTTGATGCCACGATCGAGGCCGAGCGGCGTCTTCGGGCCGAGGTTGCGATCGTAGATCTCGCCGTAGTTCCCGAGCGCCTTGACGATGTTGTAGGCCCAGTCCTTGCTGAGGCCGATCGACTTGCCGAAGTCGTTATCGCCGACGCCGAGCAGACGCTGCACGGCGGAGTCCTGCGAGTTCGCCTTCATGTCGTCGACGTTCGCCTGGGTCACGCCGAGGTATTCGGCGTCGAGCAGCGCGTTCGAGACCCACTTCACGACCTGGAACCACTGCACGTCGTTGTTGCGGACCACCGGACCGAGGGGTTCCTGCGAGATTATCTCGGGCAGGATCATGTGATCGTCCGGCTTCGACATCTGCAGGCGGTTGGCGGCAAGGCCCGAGCGATCGGTCGTCAGCGCGTCGCAGCGGCCGGCATCGTAGGCCGCGTTCACGTCGGCGAGCTTGTCGATGACCAGCGGCGTGTACTTCAGATTGTTCTTCTTGAAGTAGTCCGCCAGGCCGGTGACGGTGTCAGTGCCGCCCTGGACGCAGATCGTGGCGCCGTCGAGGTCCTTGACGTGCGCGATATTCGCGCTCTTGCGCACCATGAAGCCTTCGCCGTCATAGTAGTTCACGCCGGCGAAGGTGAAGCCCAGCGTCGTATCGCGCGACATGGTCCACGTGGTGTTGCGCACCAGCAGGTCGATTTCGCCGGACTGCAGCGCCGGGAAGCGTTCCGTGCCGTCGAGCGGCGTGTACTTGACCTTGTCGGGGTCGCCGAAGATCGCCGCCGACACGGCGCGGCAATAGTCAACGTCGAAACCTGTGTATTTGCCTGATGAATCCGGGTTGCCGAAGCCTGGCAGTCCCGTGTTCACGCCGCACTGGACGAAGCCCTTGGACTTCACGTCGTCAAGCGTGCCAGCGTGGGCAACGCCTGTAACGGCGGTCGCCAAAGCGACGCCGGCAGCAATAGCGAGCAATTTGGTTTTCATAACGAGCCTTTCGGTTGCCTGGTCCCACCGTTGGTTTCGGGGCAAGCAAGTGCCGCGCCAACGTCTGCTCTTGTCGGGTCGCGAACGACCAATCGGCCGGCGAGAAGAAAGTGACGCCGCCCTCTGGGCGAGCATCACAAGCTAAGACGCCGCAGGGGTCAAGGCGCGTCTTCCCGTGGCAAGTGTGGAGAGGGGGCGAAGTTGCTCAATGAACGGACGGCGCGAACTGTATTCCGCCTTCCGTCCACAGGGCATTCAGCCCACGCGGAATCTGCAGGGTCGAGCCCTTGCCGAGATTGCGATCGAAGATTTCGCCGTAGTTGCCGACGGCGGCGATCGCGTTGGCCGCCCAGTCGGCATCCAGCCCCAGCGACTTGCCCAGCGCGCCATCGGCCCCGAGAAGCTGGCGGACATCGCTGTTGTCGCTCTGCTTCATGGCCTCGACGCTGCCGGCCGTCACACCCAGTTCCTCAGCATCGAGCAGCGCGAAATGCACCCAGCGCACGACTGCCTGCCAGCGATAGTCGCTCTGCAGCACAACCGGGCCATATGGCTCCTTGGCAACGATCTCCGGCAGCACGACGCTGTCGTCCGGTGCGGCGAGCAGCAGGCGCTGCGAGTAGAGCGTCACGAGATCGCCGGTGAAGGCATCGCACTGGGCGGTCTCATAGGCGGCCCGCTCGCCGCCCGCCTCGACCATCACCGGGACGTAGTTCATCCCATGCGCCTTGAAGTAGGCCGCCAGGGCGATCTCGTCGGCGCTGCCGCTCTCGACGCAGAT
>DASZQY010000242.1:0-14127 GCA_035549395.1 Bauldia sp. | reverse complement strand
GGCACACCGGCGTCGACGGGCGTCGGTGATGCCGTGACGCGGAGCGTGACCGGATGATGCTCAACTTTGTTGCTCATGCGCGAACCGCCACCTCACGAAAAAGAGCTGCTATCGCTGCGATGCCGGGTGTTGGTGTGGCTTCCAACGTGGAGGGAAGCCACACCGCTTCTCGAAAAGCTCAGCCCGCCGGTTCCGTCACGGCGTTGGTCGCCGCTATGAAACCAGTCACCGTGGCCCGGCCGATGCCGTGTTGGCGGCCAGACCCGCTCGCCTCGCCACCGGCGTAAAGGCCGGGGATCGGCTCGCCTTGCATGTCGATCACCTGACATTTGCCGTTGATACGGAGTCCGCCGTAGGAGTCGTTCACTGCCAGAGGTACGATCGCCGCATAGAAGGGCGGCTTGTCGATGCGGTGCATGACCGGCTTCTCGAAGTCGGTATCCTTCCCGGCGTCGGCGAAGCCGTTATAGCGGCTGACGGTGTCCTCGAGGTGCCTGAGCGGCATGTGCTGGTATTCGTTGCCGACGACAAGCCGCGCCAGCTCCGCCAGCGTGTCCGCCTTGTAGAAGTATCCGTCGGGCGGATCCGCGATGTAGGGGTAGCGGAACTCCCAGCCGTTCCGGTCGACCGCGGCCTGATCGAAAATCGCCCACACCGGACCGGACGTCCAATCTGGCCCACGCGAACCCTCGTTCATGGCCATTGCGGCGTCGGCCGCCTGACCAAGATTGTAGGTCTTGCGAATGTGATCGACGCTGCTGTTGCGCCAGTCGAGCGGCGTGAACGGGTTGTTCGTGCCGGCCGAACCGGGCGGATAGGTGGCGTGGGAGTCGACGTTATCGTTCATCGACGTCTCATTGTAGAATCGCTTGCCCACCTGATTGACCGCAATCACGTGCTCCCAGCCGGCGTTGCCGATGGGAACGCCTGCCGCCTTGATGAACAGGAACGCCGGGTGGCCCGGGAAGGTCGCTTCGTACGTTGCGCGCGTCCCGAGCGTCGCCACCAGACGCGGTGTGCCGAGGTCGTAGCCATACGGCAGCATCAGCCCGTACAGACTGGCGCCCACTTTCATGCCGGCGATGATGCCGCTGGCGTCTTCGTGGCGGGGCCCCATGAAACCATCGCCATACTGGATCGACGGTTCCGCGGTGCGTGCGTCGAACATCATGCGGAAATTGCGGTTCCCCCAATACCCGCCGGTGCCGACGATGACTGCCTTGCGCGCCCTGACGTGAATGACGTCCTTCTTCTCCTCGATGTTCCCGTTGTTCCAGTAACTCTCCAGCCGCTCGCCCGTCTCGGGATTGAAGCGCGGCGAGTAGCTTGCCTTGACGCCAATGACGCGACCGGTGCCACCCTCGCGAATGATCTCATCCATGTGGCGGTTGACCATGAACTGCGCACCCTTCTTGCGGGCGCTGTATTCCAGCGAGCGTGCGACGACGAAGCCGCCGAACGCCCACCCCGGCGCACCGAAGCCGGCGGCCGATGGACCCGGCGGCACGTACATCGGGTTGAACGGCGAGCTCTTCTCGCCGTCGCCTTTGTCTTCCAGTGTGATCGTGCCGGCCTCGATGTCGGTCTTGTCGGCGATCTTCATGATCGCCCAGGGCGCCCGCGCCTTCGACATGCCGCCGCCGTAGTGCGTCCCGGCTACGCGCGAGAAGTGGACGTGATTGTCCATCAGGAACTGGCGCACCGCGACCGTGGTGTCGGCCCAGGCACGTTGAAAATCGCGGTCGTTGTAGCGGTATTCGGCGATTGCGCCGTCGTTGACCACAGACCAGTCGGTGACGTCGGTGAACAGAATGTCCGGATCGTCGGTGAGGTCTTCCGGCGGGGCAAGCGGCGCGGTCAGCCCCATGTTCAGAGGGTCGAGATTCAGCCGGTCGCGCTCCTGGATGGCATCGCCGCCGCCAAGCGATACCCAACCACCGCTGTGCGACATCTTCCCGCCGATGTCGTAGTTCTGTTCGAGCACCAGGACCGAAGCGCCAAGGTCGCGGGCGCGGACCGCCGCCGTCAGCCCAACGCCACCTCCGCCGAGGACGACGACATCGGCCTCGTAGTCCCAGGAGATTTCATTTGAGCCTTCAGCAAACGCCTTGACGGGCGACGACAGCGCGGCGGCGCCGACAACGCCGGCCGCCACGCCCGTTTTGAAAAGATCGCGCCGGCTCGGCGGCTTCTGATCCGGAATCGACGAACTGCTGGTACGCCCAGATTGGGGCTTATTGGACATGTTGTTCTTCCTCCCACTAGGTCTTTGTCCCGAATTCCCCTCAGCTTCCTCCCGACGATGCCTGGCCAGTTGCGATCTCCGCCCTCTTCCGATCGCAAGTATGTTTCCTAGCATACGGAGTGGCGGAATCAAGATTGTATGCATGCATATCGCTGGAATTTGAACGCGACCCGTGGCAAAGGCATGCTGACTGCACCGCAGCAATTCCGTGCGTGGGAGATGTATCAGTGCGCGATGTTGGCAAACGAGATGGAAGTCCCGCCCGGGCCGCCATCCGGAAGCTTCAGGAGCGGCAGGTTTCGGGCTTCCGCGAACATGCCGAGCTGCTCTACCTGATGCACGAGCTGTCGCGCCTCGTCAGCACCGAAGTCGACAAGTCAATGGCAGAGCACCGTCTGACGCATGCGCAGTGGTGGGCGTTGATGCACCTTCTCGAGCACGAAGGCGTGACCCAATCCGAGTTGGCAGCCATCATGCAAATGGGGCGCGCGTCCGCCGGCAAACTGATGGAGCGCCTTGAAGCCAAGCACTGGATCGAACGACGGGGCGACGCCACCGACAGTCGCGTGCGCCGCATCTATCTTCGCAACGAGGTCGTGCCGGTGTTTGCCGTCATGGCAGCCGAAGGCAAGCGCCTGTTTCGGGCGTTCCTGAAGGATGTCTCACATGCGGAGGAGACGCGTCTCATCGCCGGGCTGCGAAAGATAAAGGGCAATGCTGAACGGCGTGGCGGCGGCATTTGACGGCCTTCGCTGGAGTTCCCGCCGCCTCGAGTGCTTGGCCGCTTCAGTGCTTTTCCAGGGGCGTGTTCTGGTAGAACACGAACCTCCACCGTCCTTTGATCTTTGGGCGACGAGCGAATGGACGGTGCGCTCGTTGCCCTCGCTGGAACGATGATCCTTGTACACGATGCGTCCGCCCGCGATCACCAGCGCGATTTCGGGCGACCAGAAGCGAATCCGATCGCGGTGACGCCTCGCGCCCGTTGCAGACTCCCAGCATAGTTGACCAATATTGGATTGGTCATTGCCCGAAGCTTGCAATCTATTGATTTTATTGGCGCTCCCTAGGGGAATCGAACCCCTGTTTTCGCCGTGAGAGGGCGACGTCCTGGGCCGCTAGACGAAGGGAGCGGGCTGCGGCTTCAGCAGAGCGTTGGTCTATAGCGGGCCACGCCGCGGATTGCTAGGGCCCCGCCTTCAGCCTGAGAATTACGGCGTTGGAGCGCGTATCGACGACCACCGTCTCGGTGCCCTCGCTCGTCTGGTAGGTCAGCGCCAGCCGGTTGCCGTCCAGCGCCGTTGAGACGAGCTTGGCGTCGGCCGGCAGCCCGAGCGCCGATAGCGAAAGCGTGGGCACGGCGCCGCCGGCGGCCGATGGCGCCGGGGCGGGAGTGGCGTCCATCGTGGTGATCCGGTAGACGAGGGCGATCAGCACGGCGAGCAAGCCGACGCCGAGCGTTCCCCCGCCGATGAACATCAGCCGGCGCAGCTTGCGCTGTACCGACAGAAACGCCGGGTCGATCGGCTTCTCTTCCTCGCCGCTGAAGGCGGGGCTTTCGAAGGTCTGTCGCGCCATGGCGGATGAATCTCGCTTCGAGCGGATGGAACGGACGGTCGCCGACGATGCCGCCGGCACGCGGCTGGACGCCTGGCTTGCCGGCGCCCTCCCCGACCTTGGCCGCAACCGCGCCAAGAAGCTCATACTGGAAGGCCGGGTTTCGGTCGCCGGGCGGACGATAGTGGAGGCCAAAAGGCCGGTCAAACCGGGCGAGGTGATCGCCGTCGATCTCCCGCCGGCCGCCAAGCCCGAGCCCGAGGGCGAAGCCATCGCCCTCAACGTCGTCTACGAGGACGATGACGTCATCGTCATCGACAAGCCGGCGGGGCTGGTGGTCCATCCGGCTGGCGGCCACGAGACCGGCACGCTGGTCAATGCCTTGATCGCCCACTGCGGCGCCAGCCTCTCAGGCATCGGCGGCGTCGCCCGCCCCGGCATCGTCCATCGTCTCGACAAGGACACGACCGGCCTCATGGTGGTGGCCAAGAACGACCGCGCCCACCGCTCGCTTGCCGCCCAGTTCGCCGATCACGGCCGCACCGGCGCGCTCGAACGCGGTTACAAAGCGCTCGCGTGGGGCGCGCCCGATCGCCCCCAGGGCATCATTTCCGCGGCGCTCGGCCGTTCGACCCGCAACCGCGAGAAGATCGAGGTGAAGCGCGACGGCGCCGGGCGCGAGGCCGTGACCCATTGGCGGCTGGCCGAGCGCTACGGCCCGAAGTCCAAGCCCGTGGCCTCGCTGATCGAGTGCGAACTGGAAACCGGCCGTACCCATCAGATCCGCGTTCACCTGGCCTCGATCGGCCACCCGGTCATCGGCGACCGCGCCTATGGCTCGGGCTTCGCCACCAAGGCCAGCCTGCTGCCGGAACCCGCCCGCACCCTTGCCGCCGGCTTCCCGAGGCAGGCGCTGCACGCATGGCTGCTCGGCTTCGAGCATCCCGCCAGCGGCGAGATCACGCGTTTCGAAAGCCCGCTTCCGGCCGATATGGCCGCGCTTTCCGAGGCTTTGCAGGCGGTTTCGTAGGATCGGCAGAGTTCTTGCGTGTTGTCTCGCAAGACTTCGGAAACGCCGCGAGAGATCAGGCCGTGTTTCCGGCCAAATCGTACCTATATGTGATCGGTGCTGCGCGCTGAATCCGGGCGCAGCCATGGACCGCCGGGATACGGGGTCCGGGAGAGAAAGAAAGGGGCGCAGATACCATGGCCCAGACCAGTCTGCCTGCGATCGCTGCCGGTGAAGGCGGCCTGTCGCATTATCTATCCGAAATCCGCAAGTTCCCGATGCTGGAGCCTGACGAGGAGTACATGCTCGCCAAGGCTTACCGCGAGCATGACGACCGTGGCGCTGCCCATCGTCTGGTCACCAGCCACCTTCGCCTCGTCGCCAAGATCGCGATGGGCTACCGCGGCTATGGCCTGCCGATCGGTGAGGTCATTTCCGAAGGTAACGTCGGCCTCATGCAGGCGGTGAAGCGGTTCGAGCCCGACAAGGGCTTCCGCCTCGCCACCTATGCCATGTGGTGGATCCGCGCTTCGATTCAGGAATACATCCTGCGCTCGTGGAGCCTGGTGAAGATGGGCACCACCGCCAGCCAGAAGCGGCTGTTCTTCAATCTGCGCAAGGTGAAGGGCCAGATCCAGGCCCTCGAGGAGGGCGACCTTCGTCCCGATCAGGTGCAGACCATCGCCACCAAGCTCGGCGTGTCCGAAGAGGACGTCGTGTCGATGAACCGTCGCCTCGGCGGCGACACCTCGCTCAACGCCCCGATCCGCAACGACGCGGAAGGCGGCGGCGAGTGGCAGGATTGGCTCGTCGACGATGCCCCCGATCAGGAAGAGCGCCTGGCCGAGAACGAGGAGAGCGATAACCGCCGCAAGCTGCTGAAGGACGCCATGGGCGTCCTCAACGACCGCGAGCGGCGCATCTTCGAGGCCCGTCGCCTCGCCGACGATCCGGTGACGCTGGAAGACCTGTCGACCGAGTTCGGCGTCAGCCGCGAGCGCGTGCGCCAGATCGAGGTGCGCGCCTTCGAGAAGGTCCAGAAGGCCGTGAAGAAGGGGGCGCGCGAGCTGGAGAAGCCGCGCGCCGAGCTCGCCGCGCCGGCGGCGGGCTAGGCAGCAACCCCCTTCTCGGGCTCCTTCGGCTCTGCGCCTGCCAGCTGCCCGGCCAGGCGGTCGATCTTGGCGTGCAGTTCGGCGATCGCGATTTCAGACTTGAGATTGACCTCGTAGTCCAGCGCGGCTGCCAGCCGGTCCTTCGCCGCCTGCCGGTTCTGGCTCATCATGATGATCGGCGCCTGGACCGCCGCCAGCATGGAAAGCAGCAGGTTCAGGAAGATGAACGGGTACGGATCGAGCGCGTGGCGGGCCAAAAGCACGCCGTTGAGCAGCGCCCATGCGACAAGAAACAATCCGAAGCCGATGATGAACCCCCACGAGCCGCCGACGGCGGCGACGCGATCGGCCAGCCGCTGACCGAGTGTCAGTCGCTGCTCGAACACCTGGTTCAGGTTGCGCGTATGCAGCCGGCGGGCGACGCGCGCGATCACGCGCCGGTCGCGGTCCGGCAACTGGTCGATCCCGGCGTGCAGGATCTGCTGGGCAAGGATACGGACTTCGGAGTTCATGGGGCACCGCCTTCCGACTGCCGCTTCCGGCAATCGCGGGTGCCCGGCCGGAAAAGCTCAGGCGCCAGCGACCGCCGAAGGCGGCATGCACATTCGACTATGACTGTCGCTTGGCATCTCTGTTGACCTGACTGTTGGAGTTCGCCGGCGAAATACGGCGAACGGACCCCATGTATTCCGTTCGCCGTTACCGTCAAGTGAATTGCATTCCGTGCCAGATGACGGAACGCCGCACAGCGACCTATTCCGGTAGCTGCACGGCGAAGGAATCCAGCGGCGGCACCGTGTCGATCAGCCCGTTCATCTTGAGGAAGGCGGCGAAGCCTAGGTAGCGGCCCTGGTCGAGCTCGCCGGGATCGGCCGGGAAATACTTCAGCGTCGCCGCGTACTGCTTGCGCGTCAGCGCATTGTCGAGGTCGCTGTGCGCCTTGAGAAACATCGCCAGCGCCTCGTCCGGGTGGGCTTCGATGAAGGCGGTCGCCTCCTTGATCGCGGCGAGGAAGCGCGGCAGGCGCGGATCGCTGTTAACCTTGTCCGCCGCCGCAACGTAGATCAGCTCGTCGTAGCCCGGCACCCCATTCTCTTCGGGAAACCAGGCCTGGGCCGGGTGGCCCTGGTCCTCGAGCTGGATCAGCTCGACGTTGCGGTAGCCGTCCATGATAGCATCGACCTGGCCGGACAGCAGCGGCGGGATGAGGTTGTAGTTGAGGTTGACGACCTTCACGTCCTTCGACGACAGCCCGACCGTCCCCAGTATCGCGTTGATGTAAGCGTCCTGGAACGAGGCGATCGAGTAGCCGATGGTCTTGCCCTTGAGGTCGGCGAGCGACTTCACCGGCCCGTCCTTGAGCGCGATCAGGCAGTTGAGCGGCGAGTCGATCAGCGTGCCGAAGCGCACGATCGGCACGCCCTCCTTGATCTGCAGCATCATGTCCGGCTGGTAGGAGATCGCGACGTCCGCCTTGCCCGCCGCGACCAGCTTCGCCGGCGCCGAGGCGTCCGACGCCGTGACCAGATCGACGTCGAGATCGTGTCTGGCGAAGTAGCCGCCCTCCTTGGCGATCACCAGCGGCACGTGGTCGGGGTTCACGTACCAGTCGAGCAGCACCGTGAGCTTGTCGGCGGCGAAGGCCGGAGCGGCCGTGAGCAGCGCGGCCAGCGCGACGGCGGCGAGGATGAGGCGTCTCATGGCAGGCAGTCCTTTCGGCATCAGCGGATTTCGGGCGCCCACGGCGCGAGGTTGGCGGTGACAAGGTCGACGGCGGCGCGCAGCAGCACCGACATCGCGACGATGAGGATGAGCGCGGCGAACACGACCGCCGTCTCCGAGCGCGCGTTGGCGAACAGCATGGCGTAGCCGAGCCCGGAGGTTGACCCGACCCACTCGCCGATCAGCGCGCCGACCGGCGCATAGACGGCGGCGAGCCGCACGCCTGTAATGAGGCCGGGCAGCGCACCCGGGATGCGGATGACGGTCACTTCCTGATAGCGCCGCGCTCCATAAAGCTGCGCCAGATCGATCAGCCCGGGATCGGCCCGCGTCAGGCCGTCGGCGAACGCCGACGCTACCGGGAAGAAGATCGCGATCGTCGCCATCACGATTTTGGAGGCGACACCGAAGCCGAACCAGAGAGAGAGGATCGGCGCGATGGCGAATACCGGGATCGCCTGGCTGACGATCATCGTCGGCAGCAGCACACGGCGGGTCAGCGGCAGGAACGACATCAGCAGCGCCAGCGCCGCCCCGACTGCCGTGCCGATCGCCAGGCCGACGATCGTCTCGATGAGCGTGGTCACGGCGTCCACCCGCCACAGGTCCGGCCGGTCGCGGAGCGCGGCAAAGACGGCGAGCGGCGGCGGCAGGAGGTAAGCCGGCGGGCCGAACACGACGATCACGGCCTGCCAGATGAGGACGAGCGCCACGCCGACGCCGAGGGCGCGGAGCACGATCACGGCGCGGCCTCGCTGAATCTCGACGCCCAACCTCCCCCTTGCGGGGAGGTTAAACAAGGAAAGCAAAGGAGATTGCGTCCGGCCATCTTTCCGTCCCTTCGCCGGCATTACCCGGATCAGGTTCGAAGGGTTCGGCTGGAACGCCGTCTCAGCTCCTCTTGGGAGCACCCCTCGGAATGCGCGGAATAATCGCAGGGCGGGCACCGCCCCGCAAGCCGCTATTTGCTCAGGCCGGATTCATGCCGAGCCAGCGCCTGAGGGCAACCAGCGCCCAAATCCCCTCGACGATGCCGAATGGCCACGCGCCCTGCAGGAAGCCATAGATCGAGCCGAGCACGCAGGCGCCGGCGAAGGCCAGGATGAACCACCGGCTGCGCTTCTCGAGCGCGTAGGTGACGAGCATCAGGCTGACGGCAACGAGGCCGAAGATGGTGAGCCCGTTCACCGGGCTGTGACACCGCAGGGGCCGGCCGCCCGCCTGGTCCGGAACGCGGCGTCCGCCGGCGCTATCCGGAGACGCCCCACGCCGCGAATGCCTTGTCGAAGACGCGCTGGCCAGGCGTCCCCTTCTCGAAGCTGATCACCGCGCGCTGGCCCGTGCCATAGACGACGTAGAGGTCGAACCACTCCTGCTTGAGCAGCGACAGGTTGGCGTTCAGATCGGCCGGGTCGTTGGAGAGCACGAAGACGAAGCCCTGTGTGCCCTTCGCCGGCGCGCCAATGAGGGGCGTGCCGCGCGCATCCGTTGCCGGCTTCGCCACCAGCCGCGGCACATCGGCGATGCTCTTGCCGGGGAAGTTCGCCGGCACGGTGAACTTCATCTGGATGATGTGGCTGACGGGAAGAGTCTGGTCGGTGTTCTTGGCGATCGTCAGATTGAGCTTCAGCCCGCGCTGCGGCACGTCGATGCTGGCGGCGATGGTCCCCCCGTCCGGCGAGGGCACGAAGCTCCAGGTAGCCGCCGCCTGGATGGCGAGCATGCCGTTCGCCTGCTGCGAGGGATCCGTGGGCTGCTCGTAGAGCGTCGCCGGCTGCGCAACGAGCGAGTCGTCCTCCGCCGGCGCCGTCGCGGCTGGCGCCGGTGCGGCCGGAGCCGCCGCGGTCTGGTCAGTCGGCGCCGGAGCCGGCACGGCAGGTGCCGGCGCGTTTGCCGCGTCGTTCGGACCCGGGGTCACCGTGCGCACCGTGTTGTCGGCCGTCGCGGTGTCATCGGCCGGCGCCGCACTGCCCGCATCGGGCGCTGCTGCGCTGGTGTCGCTGCCGGGCGGCAGCAGACGGTCCGTTGCCTTGCCGCTCGTGTCGACGGGCTGCGGCGGTGGTGCCGGCGCGGCGGCTGTTGCCGCGGGCTTGCTGTTGCTGTCGAAGCCGCCGAAGAGATCGGCGAGCAGGTCGCGCTCCGAATAGGCGAACGCACCGAGCCCGACCACCATGATGGCGATCAGCACGAGAAGAATGATGATCGGCAGACGCGACGGGCGTGGCGCGCCCTGCTCCAGCACGTCGTCGAGTTCCGACTGACGCGCCGTGCGGCCACGCTTCTCGCCCTTCACCCTTCCCGAACGGTCGCGGCCCTCGATGTAAGGCTCGGTCTCGCGCGGCGGCGGCAACTTCGAGGTCGACGAAGCGACCGGCGAAGGGGCCTGCCCCTGCTCCCACTCATATTCGTAGTCGGGCGCCAGGCGCGGCTCGTCGCTCGGCCCGGACTTCTCCTCGACATAGCCCTGCGAGGGCAGGTATTGCGGCGTCGGCTTCGCTGGCGGCGGGGCGGCCGGCACATCCATGCGGTCGCTCGACCAGTCTTCGGCGCGCACTGCCGCCGGGGCGCGTTCGCGCCGCGACGTTGCCGCCGGCACCGGCGGTGCGGCCGGCTGGTTGTCGGCCCCCGCTTCTGCCTCGGCCTGCTGGATGGCGCGGCGGAACACGTCTTTCGGATTCGCCGGCGGCGGACGATCGGCGCGCTCGGCAGGTGGTGTCCGCTTGGCGGGAGCAACCCGCACCGGCGCACCGGCCGGCAACGCGGAGGTCTCGCGCTCGACGCGACGGATGGCTTCTTCCAGTTCGAGGCGTTGGCGCGAGATTTCGGAAGTCGGCAGCGGCGGATCGATCGCCTTCAACTGGCCGATCAGAGCATTGCGCGCCTTGTCATAGACAGCGCGCCGCGCGTCAGCGCTGTTCGCCTCAAGGCTACCGACTGCCTTGCTGAGTACGGCGTAATATTCGGCCATTTATTCCCGCTCTGCCGATGTTTCTATTAGCCGCTAAATTCAGCTCTGGAAAGGATCATGGACGAGAATCGTATCGTCGCGCTCTGGACTTGTCGAAAGTAAGGCTACAGGCGCGCCGATAAGCTCCTCGATTTGCCGCACGTAACGCACGGCCTGCGCCGGAAGATCTGCCCACGACCTTGCACCCGCAGTCGATTCGCGCCAGCCCTCGATTTCCTCGTAGATCGGCACGACGCGCGCCTGTGCGCCTTCCGCCGCCGGGAAGTGATCGACCCGCTCGCCGTCGAGCGTGTAGCCGACCGCGACCTTGATCGTCTCCAGGCCGTCGAGCACGTCGAGCTTGGTGAGCGCGATGCCGTCGATGCCGTTCACGCGAATCATCTGGCGCACGAGCGTGGCGTCGAACCATCCACACCGCCGCTTGCGCCCGGTGACGGTGCCGAACTCCTTGCCGACGCGGCCGAGCCGCTCGCCGGCCTCGCCGGTGTCCTCGGTCGGGAATGGCCCCTCGCCCACCCGCGTCGTGTACGCTTTGGTTATGCCGAGCACATAGTCGATGCCGCCCGGCCCCATGCCGGCGCCGATGCCCGCCTGCCCGGCCACGGTGTTCGACGAGGTCACGTAGGGATAGGTGCCGTGGTCGATGTCGAGCAGGCCGCCCTGCGCCCCTTCGAACAAGATGCGCTTGCCGCTCCGCCGCGCCTCGTCGAGCAGCTGCCACGCCGTCGCGGCGAAGGGCAGCACCTTGGGCGCCACCGCCGTCAGCTCCGCCACGATTGTCGCGGCCGGTATCTCCGTCTGGCCCAGTCCACGCCGCAAGGCATTGTGATGCGCGAGCAACCGCTCGACCTTGCCGCCGAGACTCGCGGTGTCGGCGAGGTCCATCAGCCGGATCGCACGCCGCCCGACCTTGTCTTCATAGGCCGGCCCGATGCCGCGCCGCGTCGTGCCCAGCCGCGTCCCGCTGTTCGATGTTTCGCGCGCCGAGTCGAGCTCACGGTGCAGCGACAGGATCAGCGGCGCGTTCTCCGCCACCTTGAGGTTGGCCGGCGTGACCGTCACGCCTTGCTCGCCGAGGCGCGCGATCTCGTCGATCAGCGCCTGCGGGTCGAGCACCACGCCGTTGCCGATCACCGACAGCTTGCCCGGACGCACGACGCCGGAGGGCAGCAGGCTGAGCTTGTAGCTCACCCCGTCGATCACCAGCGTGTGGCCGGCATTGTGGCCGCCCTGGAAGCGGACCACGATGTCCGCCCGCTCCGAGAGCCAGTCGACGATCTTGCCCTTGCCCTCGTCGCCCCACTGCGACCCGACGACCACCACGTTGGCCATGTCTTGTGCTGTCCCCTCACAGAATAACCCCGGCGCAACCGGGCGCCGGGGCGAAAAGCGGGCGGACTATAGCCGCTGTTGCGATGCAGCGCGACCGCCGAGGTCGACGCTCGGTGGCCGGGCGGCATTTGGCGCCCGCTCAATCGCTCCCTCCCTGTTCCGGGGAGGATGGTTTGAGCAAAGCGGAGGACCGGGTGGGGTTGCCAGACGACGCTCTACGCCACCCCGAAGGGCGGCTGCTAGTCCGTCGTCACGATGTCGCGGTCGGACGGCCAGCTCACCTGGTAGGCGTTGACGATGTCCCGCGACTGCCCGGCGTCGTAGGTATAGGTCCACGCCAGCACGCCACGCCGGTCGTCCACGTTGGTCACCGTCGGTTGTGTCGCATCCGACGAGGGCGTCACGGTCACCGCCTTGTCCTCCGCGTAGGGAACGCGGTCGAGCACGGTGATCTCGAGCGGATGGGCGTGCAGGTTCTGGACCGTGATCTTGTAACGCCGCTCATCGGTCTTGCGCGCGTTCACGATGAAGCCGCGCTGGCCGGTCTGTTCGGTCACCGTCGCCCGCGTCACGTGCACGAGGTCGTCGACGCCGAAGCCGAGGTCGATCGTCTTGCCCGCTTCGCTGAACGCGACCGCACCGTTGCCGACAAAGCTGCCGTCGCGGAAGAGCGCGACCGGCCCGGCGAGCAGCGGTGCCCCCGACAGCGAGGCGAACGACGCTGTGAGATACGCCGTCTCCGCCAGTGCCGGCGCCGTCCTGACGCTGAGCTTCGGGTCGAGAGTCTCGCTGCCGAGCTGAACCGATCGCGCGCCTTTGCCGCTCGCCACCGAGACCGTGCCCGGCACGTCGTACTCGGCGTGATAATCACCGAAGTCCGCCGCCGCCTCGATCACCGTCGCCGGCTTTGGCGCCGCCATCCCGCCGACCGCGTCGCTGTTGGCGGCCTGGTCGAAG
The DNA here is from genome assembly GCA_035549395.1 of Bauldia sp. Classification (GTDB taxonomy): domain Bacteria; phylum Pseudomonadota; class Alphaproteobacteria; order Rhizobiales; family Kaistiaceae; genus DASZQY01. Next base: position 1,225 of record DASZQY010000242.1, on the reverse strand, counting down.
GCGCGCATCATCGGAGCCGGTGGCGGCGGGGCCTCCGTTGCCGCGTATTTGTCCGCATCGTAGAGGCTGACCAGGACCGGCTGGAGGTCGGGCGCGTCGGTGCCGCCCTCGGTGCGCGCCGTCGAGAGCGCAAGCTGCACGCCGCTCCAGTCTTCGCCCGTCGCCTGCGTCACCGCCGCGCGCCGCACCAGCGTGAGCGACGGGGTGCCGTCCTTGTCGCCCGTATCGAGCTCGGCGTCGTAGGTCGGCTTCCACGTCGCCGACGCCACCTGATAGGTCACCGACAGCGACGCCATGCCCGCCGCCTCGGCCGACACGGCGATGCGCACCTGCTTGTGCTCCGCCGGCGCCGGCAGATCGGCGAGCGCCTGCTGCTCGGCGTCGAGCTGTTTGCCCAGCCCGCGCTTTTCGACGGTGGCGGCCCGTACCGCATCGGCGACCTCGCTGAGCCCGCTGCCGACGGCTTCCGCAGCGCCGTTCCAGCCGGAGATGTTGCCGTTGCCGGCAGCCAGCGCCTTGCCGAAACCGTTCGGCGCCTGCTCGACCAGTTGCTCGAGGAAGCGCTTCCGCGCATCCAGCGCCGATAGCCGGTCGTCTATCGCGGCGACCTTGTCCTGGAGCTGCTGGATGGCGTCGGTGAGCACCGCGCGCCGCGGGTCGCTGTCCGCGTCGGCCGGCATCTCCACCGTCTCGACCGAGGCGATGGCGACCGCCGTGTCTCCACTGCCGGATACCTTGAGGCTGTCGGCGTCGAGTTCGTCGGGCAGGCCGTCGATCACGACCGTCGTGTCGCCCGACGGCAGCGTCACCGTCGCGGTGCGTACGACGGCCGCCCCGCTCGGGAATACCGTCACCGCGGTGATGGCGCTGTCGGCGCGAAGATCGTCGGCGAGCGCCGGCGCCGCAAGGACGAGCATAGCCAATGACGCGCCGGTCAGCAGGCCGGCGCGCGCGTTCTTTCTGGACATGGATGGGAAAACTCCCCGGATTGCGCCCCCGCGCACCCCGCGAATGGCCCTTCGCTTAGCCTGCGATTGTGTTGGCGTCGGGCCCGGATTACGGAGATTCGGCGGCGCGACTCGCATTGGTCAGCAGGAAGCATGCGCAAGGCCGACCCCACCGGATTTGTCTTCGTCACCATCGCCGTCCTGGCGCTGACGGCCGCCCGCCTCGTGGCCGCCGCGCTGGTGCCGCTCAGTCCCGACGAAGCCTATTACTTCGACTG
>DASZQY010000241.1:0-4628 GCA_035549395.1 Bauldia sp. | reverse complement strand
GGGCGTGGCGACGCGCGACGGCGACAATGACCCGGTGCTCGGGCTGTCGGTCGATCTCCGCGGTGGCGTCACACCGGTGAACTTCGCCGATACGGTCGGCCTGTGGGCCGATACGCTCGACGACTTCAAGGGCTACATCGGTTGGGACAAGCAGTAGTCCGGCAGTCGGTATTTTGACAGCACCAGCAGAAAAGAGGAGCGGGAAGATGGGTATCTGGGCGACACCGGTACGCACCGCCGGCCTGTTTCTGGCGAGCAGCCTGACGATCGGGGCCTTGTCGGACCTGGCTTGGGGTGCGGGCCAGCAGGGCGGGCAGAACGCAAGTAACGCACCGTCGATCATTACGGGTCACGACGTCAGCGCGATCGCCGACGAACTTTACTACTACGACGCCGAGCCGGACATCACGACGGACAACGACGGCTATCCGATGATCCGCGTCAACGATTCACAGACCCCGTTCCAGATCTTCTTTCATAAGTGCAACCATGACACCAAGCAGTGTGACGTGATCGAGTTCTCGGCGCACTGGGATCTCAAGAACGGCATCCAGTCGGCGGTCATCGACAAGTGGAACCAGACCAAGCTGTGGGGCGTCGCCTACCGTGACAAGCAGAACGACCCCAACCTGTCGCTGACGGTGGAGCTCGGCGACGGCGTCACGACGGACAACTTCGACGACATCGTGGATGACTGGGACAATGCGATGAACGATTTCATCACGACGATCGGCTGGAAGAAGAAATAGCCGGTGGCGCTGCTCGAGATCAGTGGACTGACGGTCGAGTTCGCCACCAGCACGGGCTCGTTCCGCGCCGTCGATGACGTCTCGCTCAACGTCGACGGCGGCGAGATACAGGCAATCGTCGGCGAATCGGGATCCGGCAAGTCGGTCGCGATGCTGGCCGTCATGGGCCTCCTGCCGTGGACCGCGACGGTGACGGCGAAGCGTCTTGCCTTCGACGGCACCGATCTCCTCGGCCTGTCCGCCGCCCATCGCCGCCGGATCATCGGCAAGGACATAGCGATGATCTTCCAGGAGCCGATGTCCAGCCTCAACCCGTGCTTCACTGTCGGCTACCAGATCGGCGAGAGCCTGAAGACGCACCTCGGGCTGACGCGCGGCGAGCGCCGCGAACGCACGCTGGCGCTGCTCAAGGCCGTCGGCATCACCGATCCCGAGCGGCGGCTGCGCGCCTTTCCGCATCAGCTTTCCGGCGGCATGAACCAGCGCGTGATGATCGCCATGGCGATCGCCTGCAATCCGAAGCTGCTCATCGCCGACGAACCAACGACGGCGCTCGATGTCACCATCCAGGCGCAGATTCTGGAGCTGCTCCTCCAGCTTCAGCGAGAAACCGGCTCGGCGCTCGTGCTGATAACGCACGACATGGGCGTGGTGGCGGAAACGGCGGAGCGCGTCGCCGTCTTCTATTCCGGTCAGAAGGTCGAGGAACAGCCGGTCGGCGCGCTGTTCGCCAATCCGCACCATCCCTACACCGCGGCGCTGCTCGCCGCCTTGCCGGAACGGGCGACGACGCGGCTGTTGCCGTCGATTCCGGGCGTCGTCCCGGGCCAGTTCAACCGGCCGCGCGGCTGCCTGTTCTCGCCGCGCTGCCAGTACGCCACCGCGCGCTGCGTGGAGAAGGTGCCGCCGCGGCAGGATGAGCGGCTGGGCTTTGCCCTCTGTCACTACCCGCTGGTCGACGGCAAGCCGCAGGGCCACCCCGGCAGGAAGCCCGTCGTGGAGCTGGCATGAGCGCCGCCGCTCTGCTCCCCGCCGAGCCGGCCGCGGCGCGGCCGCTGATCGAGGCCGATGCGGTCTCGCGTTTCTACAAGATTGGCCTCGGCGCCTTCCGTGGCAGCGCTACCCTCAAGGCGGTGAACGAAGTCTCGCTCGTGCTCCAGGCGGGCAAGACTCTGGCGATCGTCGGCGAGTCCGGCTGTGGCAAGTCCACACTGGCGCGCATGCTCGCCATGATCGAGCCGGCGAGCGGCGGGCGCGTTATCATCGACGGTGTCGATGTGGCGCGCGCCTCGCCTTCCGAGCTGAAGCGGCTGCGCCGCGAGGTGCAGGTCGTCTTCCAGGATCCCTATGGCTCGCTCAACCCGCGCCAGAAGATCGGCTCGATTCTGGAGGAGCCGCTGAAGATCAACCGTCCGGACATTCCGGCGGCGGAGCGCCGCCAGGCGGCGATCGCCATGATGGAGCGGGTCGGGCTCAGGCCCGAGCACTACAGCCGCTATCCGCACATGTTCTCGGGCGGTCAGCGCCAGCGCGTTGCCATCGCGCGGGCGCTCATGCTGAAGCCCCGCGTCGTCGTTCTCGATGAGCCGGTGTCGGCGCTCGATCTATCGGTGCAGGCCCAGGTGCTCAACGTGCTCTCCGCCCTCAAGGATGAGTTCGGGCTTTCCTATATTTTCATCAGCCACGGCCTCTCGGTCGTGCGCCACATGGCTGACGACGTCATGGTGATGTATCTCGGCCGCGCCGTTGAGGTCGGTCCGCGCGACGAGATCTTCGCCCATCCGCGCCACCCCTACACACGCGCCCTCCTGTCGGCGACGCCGGTCGCCGATCCGTCGCGTCCGCGCGAGCGCCTGCGGCTCAAGGGCGAGCTGCCGTCGCCGATCAATCCTCCCGCCGGCTGCGCGTTCCATCCGCGCTGTCCGCTGGCGTTCGACCGCTGCCGCGTCGAGCGGCCGGAGCTGGAGCGCAAGGGCGGGGCTGAGGTCGCCTGCTTCGCCGTCGACGCCGATGGCGAGGTGAGACGGGCCGAGGCCGCGATCGCTACTTAGGCCGCGGGTGAGGGGTCGGCATCGGTGCTGCCGCCGCGCTCCCGCCGCTGTCGTCTGCAGGCGCTGGCCCGGTCGCAGCCGCGTCGCTTGCCATCCTCGTGCCCACCTTGATCACCGCCAGCCGCCAGGCGCCGGCCTCATAGCCGAACGTCAGGTCGAAGATCACTTCCTGCGGTTTGGTCGGCACGTGCCCGACGAGGTGCAAGACGCCGTCGGTGGAAAGCTGCGGCTTCTCGTCGAGCACGGGGTCGAACAGCACTGTCCCCGCCAGGTTGATGCGCTGCTTGCGGAATTCCGCAAACTGCGCCGCGAGATCGGCCGCCGTGTTGTTCACCTGCAGGATGCTCGCGCCAAGATCGCGGAGCACCGTGTAGTTGCCGGTGACGTTGGCGTCGTTCAGGGTCACCAGCGCCGTGCGGATGAGGATGCTGATTTCCGCGCCGCCCACCTGCGCCGGCGGTCCCGGGGGCTGTGCCGCCGCTGGCGGCGGGCCGCCGTCGGCCGGTGCCTGCGCTGCGGCCGCCGTGGCGATCAGCGCCGTCAGCAACGCGGCGATTGTGACCCTGAACATGGCCCGAGCATTCAGCGGAAAGGCGCCGCTGACAAGGCGCCTCTTGGCCGCGTGGTAACCCGCGCTACCAGGAAAGCTGGCCGCCGGCGCGTCCGCCGATCAGGCCCGTCTCGCTGATCGAGAGGGCGCCGGTGACGCTGAAGTGGTCGTTGACGTTGCCGCCGACGTTGGCGGCCACCGCCCATGCGCCGTCCCAGGTGCCGACGTTGAGCGCCGCGGACATGGACTTGTGCTCGGGCACCCAGAAGCCGCTCATCGCCATCGCCATGGCGACGCCCTCGCGGTTCTTGAAGATCTGGTTGTAGAGCCCGGGGTCGGAGGCGAGGTTGCCGCTGGCGTCGGAAGTCACCAGGCCGAGCTGGCCGCTCTGCGCCGCCGTGCTGGCATAGCTGCTGATGCCCGGCATGGTGTAGGTGTTGTCGGCCGTGCCGAACACCTGCTGGTAGTTGCGGGTGACGGTGGCGCCGTAGCCGAAGGCGGCGGAGTGGGTGAGATCGGCGACCGTGTTGGTGCCGATCGCCGTCGAGTCGTACCCGCCGGCCGAGGCGTTGTTGCCGTAAGCGCTGGCGTAGTCGTTGGTGGCGTGCGCCGTCTCGCCCATGGCGGTCGAGTAGACGCCGGAGGCGTAGGAACTCTCGCCCACCGCCGAGGCGCCGTAGGCGACCGCCTGCGCGTTGTAGCCGTTGGCGGTCGTGGCGCCGGTCGTCGCCTGCGCCAGGCCGCCGGTGGCGGTGGCGCCGAAGCCGAGCGCGCCCGAGGCATAGCCGACGGCGGTCGCGGTGTCGGCGCTGGCGATCGCGATCGAGCCCAGCGCCGTCGTGCGGTCCTTGGTCGCCTGCGACTCGGCGCCCGTCGCGGTCGCGAACTTGCCGGTGGCGGTGCTGTCGCCGCCGAGCGCCGTGGCGCGATCGCCCGAGCTGGCGGCGTTGCCGCCGAGGGCGGTGCCCAGCGTCGAGTCGACGCTCGAGCCGGAGCCGATGCTGACCGCCTGCTCGATGGCCGCACCGTTGGTGCCGCTCGCCGTCGCATCGAGGCCGAGGGTGACGTTGTAGTTGCCGTTCACGATCTCGCCGTTGCCGCCGGCAAAGTTCTGGTTGCCGTTGATCGTGTTGCCGTTGCCGACCACGGCGTTGTATTCGGCGTCGTCGCCGTTGAACGTGTTGGTGATCTTGTTGCCGTCACCGAGCACCTTGTTCTCGTTGCTGTTGACGAGGCCGGTGCCGACGACGTTCTGGTTGCCGATAATCGAGTTGAAAT
>DASZQY010000240.1:0-1989 GCA_035549395.1 Bauldia sp. | reverse complement strand
CGGAACGCTGGTTGCCGGCGATACCGGTCCGGGAAACGCGCTTCTCGACGACCTCATGCAGTCTCGCGCCGGCGTCGCCATGGATGAGGACGGCAGAATGGCGGCGGCGGGCAAGGTGGACAGGAAGGCACTGGCTGCGCTTCTTGCTCATCCCTGGTTCGACCGCTCCTTTCCCAAGTCACTCGATCGCGGAGCATTCTCCGCGGCGCCGGTAGATGGATTGGCGACACCCGACGCCGCCGCGACGCTCGTAGCCTTCACATCTGCCACCATCGCGAAAGGCATCGTGATGGCAGGTGGCGCCGAACGCATCGTGGTGGCAGGCGGTGGGGCGCGAAACGCCACACTTATGGCAAGCTTGGCGGCTGACACACGCATACCCCTGGAAAGCGCCGCGGCGTTGGACTGGTCGCCGGATTTCCTTGAAGCCGAGGCTTTTGCGTTTCTCGCGGTGCGCTCGCTGCGCGGCCTGCCGCTGACCTTTCCCGGCACGACCGGTGTTGCGCAGCCACTGCCGGGCGGTGTCATTGTGCGTCCGTGAACGGTTGGCAGAAGGGCGGTCGCCGGGTTATCAGCGACCCATGAAGATTGCCGATGTTGCCAAGGCGCTGGGTGCAGATCCGCCGGCTGCGGAAGTCGACCTCTTGCGCCTGGTCCATCCCGCTGACGCAACAGCAAAAACCGACCTGGCGCTGGCGCTCACGCCCGACACTCTGAACGATCTCAGCCGCACGAAGGCAGGCGCCGCGGTCGTGCGTGCCGATACCCCGCTGCCGGACGGAGTCGTGCGCCTCGCCTGGCGGGGTCACGAACGTATTGCGCTCGCGATGCTGACCCGCATGTTCGACCCGGGCCCGGCGCATGGCGACGGCATTGATCCTCGTGCCGTAGTCGCTTCCGACGCGAAGCTTGCTGCCGGCGTCCACGTCGGCGCATTTGCCACCGTCGGCGCGGGCAGCGAGATCGGCGCGCGGACCGCCATCCTGTCCGGTGCTTTTGTGGGCGCGGGGGTCACCGTCGGCAGCGACTGTGTCATCCATCCGGGCGTCCGGATTGTTGATCGTGTGCGACTCGGCGATCGCGTCGTCGTGCAACCGAACGCCGTCATCGGCGGCGACGGTTTCTCGTTCGTGCCGGTCCGCAACCCTGACGGCACACGCAACCCGATTGACGCGCCGCTCCGTATTCATTCGGTGGGTACGGTCATCGTCGGTGACGACGTGGAGATAGGCGCAGGCACCACGATCGACCGCGCAACCCTGCGCCAGACGCGCATCGGACGCGGCACCAAGATCGACAATCAGGTGCAGATTGGCCACAACGTCGTCATTGGCGAAGCCTGCCTCATCTGCGGCATGGCCGGGCTCGCGGGCAGCGTTGTCATTGGCGACCGCGTGCTGATCGGCGCGGCGGCGGGCATCTCGGACCACCTCACCATCGGTTCCGACGCCACCATCGGGGCGGACGCCGGGGTGGCGCGGGACGTGCCGGCGGGCACAATCGTCATGGGCACGCCGGCGGTCGAGCGGAAGGTGATGATCGAACGGTACATGAACGTCGGCCGCCTGCGGATGCTGTTTCCGCGGGTCGGCGAACTGGCGGACCGGCTCGAAGCACTGGAAAAAGCGGGCGCGGCCCGCTAGCAGAAAGGCAAGGCGGGCCTGAAGGGACGGAGACTGGGAATGGCCGACGTCACGGCGGATGTGGTCGCGATCATTGCGAAGAAGGTCCCGGAGGAACGCCGGGGCGCGATCAATCCTGGCGACAAGCTCCAGGATCTCGGCATCGAGTCCATCGATGCGCTGGAGATGATCTTCGACATCGAGGAGAAATTCGGCGTACAGGTGCCCTATAACGCCAACAGCGCGACCTCGGAATTCTCGACGGTTGCCGACGTTGCGGCGGCGGTTCAGACGCTGGTGGACGAAAAGGCCTCCACGGCGGGCGCCGCGGAGTGAACGGGGCCCACCGCGTCGTCGTAACTGGCGT
>DASZQY010000239.1:0-30831 GCA_035549395.1 Bauldia sp. | reverse complement strand
TCCGGGTTGAACAGGAACTGCCAGTTCTCCAGGCTGATCAGCGGGCCTACGAGAACGGCGAGCAAGGCCAGCGCCACGACAACGACAAGCCCGCCGAGCGCCCGCGTGTTGCCGCGTGGACTGGCCGCCATGACCAGCCATACGACAATCGCCGGCAGTATGACGACGAGCGCCCGCCACAGGATCGTTGTTCCGACCGGCGCGCCGCGTGGCGAGAAGGCGAGCGTCAGCAGCCACACGTACGGCACGATCACCGGCAGCGAGCAGATGAACAGGAAGGCGTGCAGCAGGAACGAGCGGCGGCGCTGCGCCGCCTTGGAACGGCGGGCAAGCCCCGCCCAGTCCGTTCCGGCAGCGACGGGGGGACTGGCTGTCCCGGAGATGGCCGTCGTTGCGCTCATTATTGCACCTCGATGCGCGGGCGCTGCAGCAGCGAACGCAAGTCAAGCAGCCGCCACGACACCAGCGTGACGACGATGCCAATGACGATGAGGATGAGTGCCAGCGCGGCGCCATAGGCGTACTGGCCGTTCTGGAAGGCGCGCTTGTAGACCATGAGCGCATAGACGGTCGTGTCGTAGAACGGACCGCCATTGGTGATCAGCCAGATGTACTCGAAGCTGGTGAGCAGCGAGAGCGCCTGGAAGATCGTGATGAAGCTGAGCGGCCAGCGCAGCGCCGGCAGGACGACGAAGCGGGTGATGGCAAAACCGCCGGCCCCATCAACGCGCGCGGCGTGGAAAAGGTGCTCGGGGATGGCCCGGATCGAGCTGGTGAGAATGATCATCCCCGTACCCGTCCCGATGAAGCCGTTCGCGATGATGATCAACGCGATCGGCGCCTGGTCGCGCATGTCGAACGGGGCGAGTCCGACGGCGTGCAGCATCTGGTTGAGCAGACCGAAGTCGCTGGCGTCGACCACCCAGACCCACAGAAGCGCGTACACCACCGACGGGCTGAACCGCGGCAACAGCCAGATGCCCCGGAACAACGCCCCCGTCGGCTGCGAGACCGAAGTCGTGGTCAGCGCCATCACGAGGGCGAAGCCGACGTTAAACAGCGCCAGCGTGCCGACGACGTAAAGGGTGGTAACGCTGAGAACCTTGGGCAGCTGGCTGTCGCTGAGGAAGATGCGGCGGACGTTTTCCAGCGTCACCGTGGTGACGCGGATGTTTTGCCCCATGTCCGTGAACGCAATTCCGACATCGACGACCGCCGGCGCGATAAAGAAACCGAGCAGGATGATGCACGCCGGCCCCAGGAACAGGGCCATGTTGGCACGTTCGCGGCGCTTGCTGACGGCAGCGCGGGACATGAGCGGCGAATCCCGTGAGGAGGAGGCGCGAGGCCGCTAGAGCCCCGCGCCTGTTCCTTACTGCGTGGCCGAATCGGCGATGACTACGTCGTCGCCAAGCTGATTGCTCAGCTCCTGGCTCAGAAAGTCTATCGCCGAATCCGGTGTCAGGCGACCCGTCTCCACGCCCTGCAGAGCCTGGAACAGGATGCCGTTGTAGATGCCGAATTTCGGGTGGTTCGGGATGAACGAGGTGTACTGAAGCATCGGCACGGCATCGGCCAGCGCCCACTGCGCCTTGTACTGGGGCATGCCCGTCTCGGCGTTGGTGATGGCCATGTGCGCGCTGGTAACGGCGTGCTGGACGTTGAAGTACGGCTGGGTCGCGTAGGCGACCAGCATGGCGGCGATGTCGGGGTGCTCACCCTTCGGATTGACCGCGTAGACGATCGGATGGGAGAGGTTGGTTGGCTTGCCGCCCTTCACCGCCGACGGCGCATTGAGCCAGCCGATCTTGTGGAAATAGCCGGCTTCGTCCGTCGGCCACGTCGCACCCATGGCATCGCCAAGCTGGAACTGGGCGGTCGTCCAAACGCCGTGATGATAGATGAACGTCTGCTCCTGCTTGAACGACTGCTGGATCGAGTCGAACGTCATCGACGTCAGGTTGGCGGGTGTGACGCCTTCTTTGACGTTGTTGGCGAACCAGGTCAGGGCGTCCTTCATCTCCTTCTTGGTGAGGAGCAGCTTGCCATCGGCGTTGATGAACTTCACGCCGAAGGCGGAGAAGGTCATCAGGTAGTCCGGACCGCTGTTCGGGCGGTGCACGATGCCGTACTTGGCAGCGCCCTTGTCGACGACTTCCTTGGCGAGGGCCGTCATGTCGTCCATCGTGAACTGGCCCGAATCGACCATCGCCGGGAGGCCGTTAATGAAGGCTTCGTCCTTGCCGATCTTCCGCAGCATGTCCTTGTTGTAGAAGAACATGCGGATTTCGGTGTCCTGCGGGATCGCATAACGATCGCCCTTGTACTTCGTCGCATCCCACAGCACCGGGACGACATCCGAGAAGTACTCGGGGAACTGGTTGATGAACGGTTCCATGTCCATGACGTAGCCGTCGGAGGCGAACTCGCCCAGCCATTCGTGGGCCATCGGGAAGACGTCCGGACCCTTTCCGACCGCGAACGCCTTCAGGAGATTGCGCGCGTCGGTGTCGAAGCCATCGACGTTGTCGTTGTACATATCGACCTTGATCGTGCGGTCGATGCCTTCCGCCTTGTACTCCTTGTTCATGAGATCCGCGGCGTTGATCAGATTGGTCGCGCGCATCGGGCCCGAACGGTCGGCCCACGCCCATGCGTGGATCGTAATTTCATCGGCGCGGGCAGTGGAAATTGCCAGCTGCCCGCATAACCCCAGAGCGAGAAGCGACGCCGACAGCGCCGCGATATGCTTGGTCATGCCATTCCTCCCATTATTTTTGACCACGTGTGAAGATGGCCGCTTATCTCGACAAATGTCAATGTGTGACGAAGAAAATCGGGTCAAATTGCACTCGATTGCATCGGCGAAAGCAAAATCGCCGTCCTTCGGCTTGGCGGGCATCGGAAACCTCCTGCAGCGGTGAGTGGAGGTGCGCGGCCAGCCTATCTGCCACCACGCACCGCAACGGCAGTGATAGACGCCGTTTGTGTCGCGCAGATGAACCGGACCGGTCGTTCGCCGGACGCTAGCGCGGGCGAACCGATTGGCGCCACACCGGCTCGGCACTGAGGACGGTCGATTGCGCGGCAGCACCCTGCTGCTTGCCGTCGATCGCCCCCACCACCCACTCGGCGATCTCCTCGACCGGCTGACGGAAAGTCGTCAGCCGATACGAATCCCAGCCGGCTTCGGGAATATCGTCGAAGCCGACGACGCAAAGCTCGTTGGGTATGTCGAGTGCGAAGGTATGGCGCGCGGCGTCCATGAAGCCGAGCGCGAGCAGATCCGTCACGCAAAAAACCGCCGTCGGCCGTTCGGCGCGGCTGAGAAGCATATGCGCGGCCTCGCTGCCCGAAACGTAAGCGGTGGGACCGTGCCGGACCACGCTGACGTCGAAGCCGGCCTCTTTCGCCGCGGCGACGAACGCCGTCTCACGGCCCGTGAGGCTGGGCGTCCCCGCGCTGGAGGACACCACCGCGAACTTCTCGCAGCCCGCCCGCCGAAACATAAGGAAAGCCTCGCGTGCCGCGCGCTGGTTATCAACCATGACAATCGCGGGACCCTTCTTGTACTCGTCGCGATTGATCAGAATGACGCGCTGGCCATTGTTGATGCAGGTGTCGATCAGCGACGCCGGCGGCGTTCCGGAAAGAACGACGGTGGCGTCGGCACGGTAGTGCAGCGTCTGCCGGACGGCGCGTTCGACCCGCTCATGATCGCCAGCCGTGTTGATCACCATCGCGACCTTGTTCACGGCCTGGAGATGGCGCGTCAGTGTCTCCAGCATCTTGGCGTGGTTCGGCGTGTTCGCGTCCGCCACGATCAGGCAGACGATCCCGCTGCTTTCCCTGATCAGGCCGCGGGCCAGATGATTGACGTGGTAGCCGAGCTCCTCGGCCGCCGTGAGGACCTTGTGGCGGGTCGCTGCCGAAACGCTGGCCCCGTCCGTGAAGGTTCGCGAGACGGCCGAGCGCGACACCCCGGCTCGTTCCGCAACCTCACGCGCGCTGGTGAAGGACTTGCCCTGATTGCGTGATCGCGACGCCATTCTGTTCCGCCCAAGCCGACGACCAGCGTTCAGACGAACACCGGATCGCGCGTGGCACTTAGCCGATTGCCGTGCGCTTCTGCAAATCGCATGGCGGGCACGCTGACCGATGCACACGCGCACATATCATGTCCACCGATATTTCAGATGCCTGCAAATTCCCTTTAGTTCCCCTCCGGTTGTGGTATTGCACTGCTGTGCATAATCAGGCTCAACGCTCGCGTTTGATACTCCCGAAGCCTAGGGGCGGAGCGGGATTCATTCCCGTTCCGCCTCCTTTTATGGCGCAGCCGCCACGGGGCCCGCAAAGGCAATGGGAGCCGATATTCGTCAGCGGCAAGCGGGCACCCGTTCCACATCTGCCGCGCCGCCGGCTGGCCTCCCAGTTCAACATGCAGGATCAGAATGACATCGCAGTCGCTGAGTGAAGCGGAACTAGACCAGCGCGAGGCGCTCTGCCGACAGGTCATCCTCAGCGCCGGCGCGCTCGCACTGCGCGGTTTCAAGGAGCGCCGGGCCGATAGCATCGACATGAAGGGGCCGCAGAATTTCCTCACCGAGACCGACGCCGCCGTCGAGCGCCACATCCGCGAGCGCATCACACACGCTTTCCCGCACGACGGATTTCTCGGCGAGGAAACCGGCGGCAACATCAAGCCGCACACCTGGGTCGTCGATCCGATCGACGGGACAGCGAATTTTGCGCGCCACGTGCCGCATTTCTGTGTCGCAATCGCCCTCGTCTGCGACGACGAGATCGCGCTCGGCGCGACGTATAATCCCGTCGCCGATGAGCTGCACTTCGCGCGGCGCGGGCGGGGCTCAACCTTGAACGGCCGACGGATCAACGTCGCTTCCACGACGAACTTTGACGCCGCCTGCGTCGAGCTCGGTTGGTCGACCCGGCTGCCGAATGAGGCGTATCTGACTGTGCTCGGGCGCATCCTCGCGCTCGGTGCGAACGTGCGCCGCTCGGCCTCCGGTGCGCTCGGATTGGCATATGTCGCCGACGGCCGCTCCGACGCGTATGCGGAACTGCACATGAACGCCTGGGACTGCCTGGCCGGCCTCCTTCTCGTCAGCGAGGCGGGGGGGATTGTCGGCGCATATCTGGACAAGGACGGGCTGGAAAAGGGCGCCCCCGTCCTCGCGGCCGTTCCGGCCCTGGCGGCGGAGCTCAGCAAGGCGACAGGCATCGCGCTGGAGCCCGCCTCGCAACCTCTGGAGGCGCGGCCTCCGCGCGCGGGCGGGCCAATCCTGTCGGATGCGCGCCAGCCCTGAAGGCTGTCGCGTTATCAGGGGCGTTGCTTGCCGTAGCATCCGATCGCCGTCATGCGAGAGCGGCTGCCGTCCGGCGCTAGTTGGCGAGGTGGTATGTCTGCCGCGGGCCATCGTAGAGGATCGATCGTGCCACGCGGAGCGCGTCGTTCCTCCTGAGATAGCCGTCATCAACAAGCTCGCCGAGAGCGCGAGCGATCGTGGCCTTGCCGCCCAGCAGTGCCCCGTACATCTCTTCGGGTGTGCGGCAATCCCCACCCCAGGCGAGACGGCTGATCTGGGGCACGATCTGGATCCACTCTTTCAACGCCGAAACCCCGCCGTCGTAGGTCAGTTGCGGCAACCAGACGAGGTTGAGCCGGACGTTCGGATAGGCGTGGGCGATGGCGCCGAACTCGCGCACCCACGGATAGCCCCCGTGGAAGAGATCGACCTCGAGGCGCGGATACTGCTGCAGCATCGGCTCAAGCAGCAGCGGGTTGGAATCGGCAAGTCGCGCCATGCCCGTGTGAATCTGAAGCACAAGGCCAAGGTCGATCGCGCGCTCGATCTGATAGCGCAGCATATAGTCGCTGAATGCCAGCCGGTCCGTGGCGCTGATTTCGTCCGGTGAGGTTCCAAAAGCCACTTGCGCCTGCTCGCGCGTCGCCTCGCCCAGATGAAGCGTGCGTTGGTAGGCCTGCGCCAGCTTGAGCGACTTCGCGCCGATCCTGACGGAGGCTTCCAAGACGCGGTCAACCAGTTCTTCAAGGCCCGCGACATCGCCGACCTCGACGCCGTATTCGGCAGCGCGATCGCGCGCGAGGTTGTTGCCCTCGTAGTCGCTCGCCCCCGGATGGAAAGCCGACATCGCCGAGTCGACGCGCGGCGACGGCACGAACCGCGGCTCCGGCATGGCAAGGGTGCCGACGGCCCAGTACGGATCCCAGAGCACCTTCTCGATGTGGGCCGTGTCGAGCATGGAAGCGAGCCATCCCGGGCTGTTGTGGGCGCGCGCGATCGAAGCCGTCAGCCCATCCCACGTACCGGCGTCGATGCGGGCATCCGGACCGAGGCCGTGCAGTTCGCACACGCCGCGCTCGAACCAGTGCCAAAACGAATTCGTGCGGATCTGGTCAAGGACCGGCGCAGCCTCCTCCCAGGTTGCCGGCATCTCACTCTCCAGCACCTTGCCGAGGCTATTCGGCGCGCCCGTCGCCACCCGGAAGCAAGCGCGCACGTACCCGCGCCCCATCAGGTCGCCGATGCCCCTGACCTCGCCCGCCACAACACTGCGGGTATGTTCGTGCGTATCGATAACCGGCTGGCCGGCCAGCGCCTCGCGGATGTCAGCCGCGATCGTCTGTGCGGATGTCATGGCGTCTCCTTGTCGACCGTCGTCGCCGTGCCGTCAGCGAGGACCAGCACCGCCGCCGCCGGGTCCCAACTCAACGTGATCGTGTCGCCGACTTTTGTCTCACCCGCGCCCTGGGCCGGCACCGACGCAATCAACGTGCGCGCCTGAGCGAGCTCGCAGGTAAGACGGATGGCGTTGCCAAGATACAGCAGCTCGCGCACGACCGCGGGCACGGTGACCTGTGCCGGTATGGCGCCGATCGACAACAGCTGCGGCCGCACAACAACCGCGGCGTTGGCGACGCCGATCTTGTCCGGGCTGCAGCTGGCGGGAATCGAAACGTCTTGCCCGAAGACGCGGACGCGCGCGCTGTTCGCTGCGCGCCCCAGCACCTCTTCGACCGGCAGCAGGTTACAATCGCCAAAGAACTGGGCGACAAAAGTGCCATTGGGCCGTTCGTAGAGGTCCCGCGGACGGCCCGCCTGGAGGATGCGCGCGTTGCGCATGACCGCGATGCGGTCCGACAACGTCAGCGCCTCTTCCTGGTCGTGGGTGACGTAGAGGACACTCGCGCCGGCCTCGCGATGGATGCGCCTGATCTCCTCCTCCATCTCCAGGCGAAGCGTGCGATCGAGCGCGCCGAGCGGTTCGTCCATCAGAAGGAGCTTCGGCCCGAAGGCGAGCGCACGGGCCAGCGCCACGCGCTGTTGCTGGCCCCCGGAAAGCTGGCGCGGATAGCGGTCGGCAAAAGCCTCCAGCCGGACAAGACGAAGCATCTCGGCAACGCGCACGTCGACCCGCGGCCGCGGCCAACGACGCCGCCTTAACGGGTAGGCGATGTTACCGGCAACGGTCATGTGCGGGAACAGCGCGTAATGCTGGAACACGACGCCAATCTGCCGCTCGCCGGGCGAAAGGACGGAGACGTCGCGCCCATCGATGCGGGCCTCGCCGCGATCGGCCTGCTCGAAGCCGGCGATGATTTTCAGGATGGTGGTCTTGCCGGAGCCGCTTGGACCAAGCAGCGTCAGGAACTCGCCCGGTGCAACCTGAAGGTCGAGATTGTCGACCGCGGTGGCTGCGCCATAGCGCTTGGTGACGCCGACGAGCTCAAGTGCCGGAACCGCGGTCACGCTCTTCCCCTCGCGTAGCCATAAAGCAATCCGAACAGCGCGGTGAATGCCAGAAGCGAGGTCGACACCGCGGCGATCACCGGCTCGACGCCGAAGCGGACGGAATCAAACATCTGCACCGGCAGGGTTACGAAGCCGATGTCGCCCACGAAGTTCGCAACAACCGCCTCATCGAACGAGGTGATGAACGAGAATACGAAGGAGGCGATGACCGCCGGCGCCAGCATCGGCAGAGTGATCTGCAGCCATGCCTCGATGCGGCCGGCGCCGAGACTCTGGGCCGCAAGCTCAAGCTGGCGCGGCACCCGCGTCATCGCTGCGCCGACGATGAGCAGGACGAAAGGAAGCGCCAGCACCGTGTGAGCCAGCACGATACCGAGGAAGGTGCCGAGCAGATGGATCGACGAATAGAACGCGTAGAGCGCCACGGCATAGGCCACGCCGGGCGCAACCAGCGGGCCAAGGCCGACAAATTCCCACAGCGCCGCGCCGCGAAGACGCGTCCGCCGGATGCCAAGCACCGCAATGACCCCGATGATCGTGGACAGCACGCCGACGGAGGTGGCCAGCTCAAGCGAGCGCAGAAGCGGCTGCAGCCACGTCTCATCCTTGAGCAGCTGCTCGTAGGCGCGCCATCCCCACCGCGCCGGCGGGAAGCTGATGAAGCTTTCGTTCGAGAACGAGATGGTGGTGACGACGAACACCGGGGCAGTCAGGAAGGCAAAGATCGCGATCAGGACCGCGCCGTAAAGCAGCCCCGCAAGCCGCCTGAGAAGTGCACGCCCGTTCATGCCGCCGCGCGCCTGATGCGTTCAAAGCCGACGATGCGCCACGCCAGCGCAATGATCGCGATCGCGGCGCCCAGCAGCACGACGCTGGAAGTGGCCGCGGCCGGCACGTTGAAGTTGGTGTGGATGTAGGTATCGATGCGATTGGCAAGAAATGGCGCCTGCGGCCCGCCGAGCAGAACCGGCGTGACATAGAAGCCGACCGAAACGACGAAGACGATCGCACCGGCCGCCATGAAGCCGGGCAGCGCGAGCGGCAGGAAAACCGAAGCGATGGCCATCGGCCGCGACGCACCGAGGCTTTCAGCAGCCAGTGGCAGCGACGGATCGATGCCGACGAAGGTCGAATAGAGCGGAAACACCGCGAACGGCAGCATCGTATAGAGCATGCCTATCGTCACGGCGCGTGAATTATAGAGCAGGTCCAGTGGCTGGTCGCTGAGGCCGAGCGCCTGCACGAGATCGTTTGCGATGCCGTGCCGCTGCAGGATGATCGTGAAGGCGTAGTTCTTGATGACCACCCCCATCCACAGCGGGCAGAGCACCGCCGCCCACAGCAGCACGCGCTTCCAGCTCGCCTTGGTCATGCACAGCTCCCACGCCACGATGCCGCCAAGGACAAGCGCCAGCGCGGTGACGATCGCGCTGATGCGCAACGTCGTGAGTAGCGCGTTGACCGATGCGCGGCTGCGCGTGAAATCGACGAAATTCTGGAGCGTGAAATGACCCGCGCCGAACGCGATCCAGGCCAGCTGGACCATCGGCCACAGGAACAGGGCCAGAAGAAGGATGGCAAGGGGCGCTACCATGAGCGCCCCCGCCGTTGGGGAGGGCTCGGCCTGCCAGCTCGATGCCCTGTGTTTTCTGAACATCCCCGCTGTTCTGAACATCCCCGCGTGATGGCTAGTTCTGAAGCCAATCGGTCCAACGGGCCACAGCTTCCTGCTGGTGGTCCTCGACCCACTTGAGGTCGGGCTGCACCAGCTTGTCGAAGTTTCCTGGCGCCGTGGAGATCATGTTGGCGACTTCCGGCTTCACATACTTGAACGCGTCCGGATTGGGTTCGCCGTAGTGCTCGCGGTTCATGAACTCACCCTGCGCTTCCGCCTGGTCAATCCACCAACTGATGAACGCGAGCGCGGCATCTTTATTGGGCGCGCCCTTCGGAATCGCCAGCGTCGGTGAGTCCATCATGGCGCCGTCGTCGGAAAGCTGAATCGGCGTGCCGTCTGCGGCCAGTGTGTTGGCGCGGCCGTCCCACATGATGGTCATGTCGACCTCCTTGTCGCGCACGATCTGCATGACCTGGTCGCCGGTCTTCCAGAAGACGTTGATATGCGGCTTGATTTCGTCGAGTTTCTTGAAGGCGCGGTCGAGATCAAGCGGGAAGAGCGCTTTGGGGTCGACGCCATCGGCCTCCAACGCGTAGATGATGTTCTCGAGCCAGCCATCGGCATACATGCCGCGACGGCCCGGGAAGTTGGTTGTGTCGAAGAATTCCTTGGCATTGGTCGGGCAAGGCTTGAAATCGGCCAGACAGACGAAGGACGACGCCGAGACGGCGTGGCTGATCGCATAGTTGCCGATCAGCTTGCCCGGGCCCAGCACCTTGTTCGCCTTGTCGACCAGGTCCTGCGGCAACGGCTCGAGCAGGCCCTGCTCGCCCAGCACCGCAGCGTCGGCGCGCGCCGGCTCGACCAGGCTGTACTGGACGTTGCCCGCCGCTTCCTGGGCATGGAGCTTGGCGACCTGATCGTAGGCCACCGGATCGAGCTGGAACTGGACACCCGTCGCCTTGGTGAACGGATCGAAGAACAGGTCCTTGTGGTTCTTATCGTCGATGCCGCCGTAGGAGGCGACCACGATCGTGCCGCCGATGTTCGCGGCATCGGCGCCGCGGCTGGCAACTGCCACGACGGCAGTGAGAATGACGGCGGCACCCAAGCCACCGGCAGCAAGCATGCGCTTGGAAGTCAATAACGCTGGCATGATGTACTCCCCTGAGTTCACGTCACGAACCATGCTTCACCTCCGCGGCGGTGCCGTGCTGGCACGAACCGCGAGATCCACGTCGAGGACGAGGCGCACCCGGCCGGATGCGCGATCCCCTTTGATGCGGGCAATGAGGCGCTCGGCGCCGAGCTTGCCGAGCTGGCGAGCGGGCTGAACGACCGTTGTGAGCGCCGGACGCAGCATGCTTGCGATGAGCACGTCGTCATAACCGACGACGGAGATATCCTCAGGCACGCGATAGCCCGCCGCGGACAGCGCCTGGATGGCGCCCACCGCCATCAGGTCGTTGGTAGCGAAGACTGCCGTGTACCAGGGCTTCCCCTTGGCGAGATCGGCCGCGAGCGCTTCGCGCGCCGCTTCGACCAGGAAATAGCCACGCATCGTCTCGACGCGCGTCCCGGCCTTATCAAAGGCCTGGTGGAAGCCGTGCAGGCGCCGGGCGCTTGTCCAGCTTCCGACCTTGCCTTCAAGCACCAGCACGTTGCGATGTCCGAGGCCGGCGAGGTGTGCCGCGACCTTGGCACCACCCTGCTGATCGTGAGCGACAACGGTATCGACCTTGAGATTCTCGCTGTCGGCGCCGGAAAGCACCATCGGCACATGGCGCGCAATCTCCGCCAGCGAGTTTTCGCCAAGGGCCTCCGAGCCGGCGTAGAGCAGGCCGTCGACGC
The DNA here is from genome assembly GCA_035549395.1 of Bauldia sp. GTDB lineage: Bacteria > Pseudomonadota > Alphaproteobacteria > Rhizobiales > Kaistiaceae > DASZQY01. Next base: position 19,563 of record DASZQY010000239.1, on the reverse strand, counting down.
CCCGGCTGCGCAGGAGCAAAAGCTGCCGGGCATCGTTCGCGGTAGTCCCGGCGCTGGCGACGATTACGGAGAGGCTGTGGAGCTCCGCCGCCTCCTGCGCGCCCTTTGCAACCTCGCCGAAGTAGGGGTTGGCAATGTCGGGAACTACGAGCCCGATGATTTGCGAGCGGCCTTTGCGCAGCGTGGTGGCGGCGTGGTTCGGCACATAGCCGAGCCGACTCATAGCCTTTTCAACGGCAGCCACAGTCTCCGGACGGACTGGCCGGTTGCCGTTGAGGACGTTCGACACGGTGCCGATGCTGACACCAGCGGCCTCGGCCACGTCAGCGATCCGGATCGGAGGTCGCGTACGCTCGTCCATCGTCAATTCATTTCGATTCAATCGACACTTGTCAATGTGCCTGTTGGCTTTTGCGTCATTTCGGCACCCAATCTCTCATAACGTTTCAATGCGCCGGTCTGATCGCTACTTCAGCGAGCCGGCAACGAACACCTTCCGGACCGTCTCGTGGACATGCCAGGTCCCCTCCCACCCGGCCGGGAACAGGATCATTGCGCCGGGGCCCGCCTCGACCGGGTCGGCGCCTTTCGCGGTGAGCGTGACGCGGCCGCTGAGCAGGTAACACCACTCGCTATCCGGATAGTCGCCAGGGAATACTCCCGGCGTGCACTCCCAGATGCCGGTGCGGATGGCGCCCGACGGGGCCGTCCATGCGCGCAATGCGTATGCCGTTGGATCGCCTTGGATGGGATTGGGCAGCGGGCCGCGCAGGTCGAGCACGGCGCTCGGCACGTCGGTCGCGATAACGACATCAGTCTTGGTCACAAGCGATTCCTATGTTGACGGGAGAGCACCGCAGTTGCGGCATGGTCACAAGATTGCCAATGGCATGCCGCGCCAGCCGGCCGGAACGATGGAGCTGCATCTCACCACCAGCGGGCCCGCGCATGAGTGAACTGGTCGAAGCCATTTTCAGTGACGGCGCCGACCTGCTCGAACATCGCGCCACCATGTCCTTCGCGTCCGATGCGACATTCGATGGCCAGACACATGCCGGCCTGGAGCTGCGATTTGTCGCCAGGCGCGATGTACGGTCCCTCCCAGCTCACGCCGAGGCCGTGGCCATAGGCAGGGAATGATGCGCGTTCTGACAGCCGGCTGTCGAATGGACTGACTTCAACTTCAGTGGAGCGGCCGATCTCAGCCAGATCCTCCGCGACGGCGCCCGGACGAACGGCCGCGCAGATCGCCTCGACGATGGCGATTGGCGTCTCGAGCAACTGGCGCTGCTGCTTGTCGGGCGTGTCACCGACACATCGCGAACGGGCCAGATCAAAGAAATAGCCGCCCAGAGAGCCGTAAACGTCGACATGAAACAGATCGCCCTTGACGAAGCGGCGGACCGAGTCGGCGGACGGCAGGCGATGACGCGTATAAAGATGGGCGTCGGATCCCGACCCGCAGACGATGTCGTAGGGCGCACCACCGCCGCGGTAAATCTCGGCAGCGCCAAGCGCGACGGCGTCGGCTTCCGTCGCGCCTTCCACCACTGCGTCAACGACAGCTTCAATGGCACGGTCGCCGAGCTGCGAGGCGGCGCGGAGCAATGCGAGTTCCGCCGGCGACTTCAGCATGCGCAGCCGCTTGACGAAACCGTCGTCGACCACGAACTCGACCTGTGGCAACTCGCGCCGCAACGACAGGTAGGCGGCGGCGGTCATATACGACGCACCGACAAGCAGCACGCGCCCGGAGCCGGTACCCTGCTCACGCAATGCGGCACCAACGGCGGCGGGCACGTCCACGTTGAGATCGAGACGATCGGCCACCAGGAGATCGGTGCGCAGCGACTCCACGTCCGCGACCGCGATCGTCCGCGCTTCGCCGAAGACGAGAAAAGCATGCTGGCGCGCACGGCCGAGGCCGGCCTCGTCGCCCACGTACGGACCGGGCACGTAGTGATTGGCCAGCCACAGCACGTCGGCGGACATATCAGGCGCACCGCCGCCGCGTGACGCCACGAGCGCCGCGCGGAAACCGGCCGCCAGCATTGCCTGCCGGAAGCGCACCTGGCGTTCGGCAAACTCCGCCCTGCCGATCACGGCCCAGGGATCAAACGATCGATTTTGTATCTCGGCCGCTATCGCCATCCCGACGTTGCGTTCCTGAGTTTGCCCACGTGCTATGTCTCATACCATGCACGATTTTCAATTCGATTCAATCGAATACTTTTCTTTTATTTCAATAGCTTCAGAAAATGCATGGCGCGAGCAAAACGTATCGTTTCAAGCTCGGCTCGGCTCGGGGCGGCAACCTTCAACAACCGAGGCCAAGGACGTCGTCGACGTCGGCCGGTGCTTAGCCGTTCTCCAGCCAGCGCACGTCGGCGGGGCTGAGTTCGATGTCGAGTGCCTCCAGCGAATCCTCGAGCTCCTGCAGGGTGAGCGGGCCGATCAGCGGCAGCACGGGGAAGTCCTGGAACAGGCAATAAGCGAGGGCGACGTGGAGCGCCTTCTTGCCGCGCTTCGCGCCAAGCTCCGCCGCCCGGGCCCGGCGCTGGAAGTTCGCCGAACTCCCCCAGCACCGGATCAGGTCCGGTTCGTTGCGCTCGCCGCGCTCGGTGAAGAAGCCCTGCGCCTGGCTCGACCAGGCGAGCAGCGGCATCTGCCGCTCCTTCAGCCATGGGCGCCAGGCGGCATCGGAAGACGCGATGCAGCCCGCCCACGGTGCCTCGATCATCTCGGCAAGCGAGAAATTGTTGGAGATGACGGTGGGTGGCGTTTTGCCTGCCTTCTTCGCGTACGCGACCGCGGCATCGATGCGCTCGCGCGTCCAGTTCGAGCCGCCCCACACGCGGACACGGCCGGCCCGCACTTCGACATCCATGGCATCGACGAACTCACCCACCGGCACGTCGAGATTGTCGCGATGAAGTACATAGATGTCGGCGTAGCCGGTGCGCAGACGCTCCAGCGAATCCGCGAGCTGGCGGGCGATGACATCGGGATAGGTGAGCGGCGAGTGCAGGCCCTTGGCGAGCACGACCATGTCCTCGCGCACGCCACGCGTCTCCATCCAGCCGCCAACGACGCGATCGGCACGGCCGGCGAAATAATTCCAGGCGGTGTCCACGACAGTGCCGCCGCGCTCGTAGAACGCGTCGAGCAGGATCGCGGCGTGGGCGGGGGTCTCCAAGCCGACGGCACCGAGGGCCAGTGCGGAAGTCGGCTTGTCGATACCGGCGATCTTCATGCGGCGCATGGGCTTCTTTGGCCTGGCGAGCGGACGGCCATTGAGTTTCGTCGCACGCCGCTCGGCCTTCTCGATCCCGAACTCCAGCCCGATTGCCGCGCGCCACTTGTCGAGGACGCGCATGTTGCCGAGCGTGTCGGCCCAGGTCATGCCCGGCGGATCGAATTCCTGGCGGCCGGCGCGGATCGCCTGCCCCGCCGCCTCGATCTCGAAGGTGTAGAGCCAGCGCGGCTCGGTCACCGTGACGGTCTCATCCTTGCCGTCCGGACGATGGACGACGATGTCGGCGCTGCCGCCCTGGCGGCCGCTCGCGAACCACGGCGACCTGACCTCGATCCATCCTTCGGTGCCGAAGATGCGCACCTGGTTGTCATGCGCCAGGCTGACGCCACCACTGACGTCGGCAAGGATATCGCGGGGAAACTGCAGCACCGCCGACGCCCACTCGTCGACGCCGGTCGCACCGATGTGCCCGACGCCCAGCACCTTCAGCGGATCGGCGAACGGCGCCCCAACCGCAGCGCCGGCGATCAGCCGCGCCGCCGAAACCGGGTAGCAGCAGATGTCGAGGATGCCGCCACCGGCAGTATCGTTGGCGAGCAGGCGATGCTTCGGATCGGGATTTCCCATGCGGAAGCCGAAGCTCGCCTTCACCGCGCGGACTTCGCCGATCGTGCCGCTTTTCACCATGTCGATGAGCTTCGCCGTTTGCGGATGCAGACGGTACATGAACGCCTCGCCGAGGAAGGTGCCGGCCTTGCGCGCAGCGTGGATCATCGCCTCCGCTTCGTGGGCGGAGACGGCCATCGGCTTCTCGCAGAGCACATGCTTGCCCGCTTCGGCAGCGCGTATCGCCCATTCGGCGTGGCCGCTGTGCGGCGTTGCGATGTAGATCGCCTCGACCTCCGGGTCGGCGAGCAGCGCCTCGTATCCGTTGAGGATGCGCGTACCGGGGAAAGCATCGGCGAGGCCGGGCTTTGCCGGATCGCGCGTACCGATCGCGACCAGTCGTGCGCCCGGTGCGTGCGCCACCGCCACAGCGAAAGTCTTTGCTATGGTGCCGGGACCGAGGATGCCCCAACGAAGTGCGGTATCGGTTGTCATGATGGCTCTGACGGTTGCTGTTTCAGGGCGGAGCTGCCGCAGATGACAGGCGAGGCGGCACCTGCGGCGGCCTCCGCAGCGGGATGGCGCAAGCGAACGACGAACAGTCGCAGACCGCGTCGCGCCAAGACTTTTGCCCGGGACTTGCTTTTGGACGCCAAACCGGCTTTGGGAGACCAAACCGGCTTCGTCACAATCCCATGGTCACGCTGAAGGAAATAGCCGACGCGGTAGGCGTATCGACAGCCACCGTCTCGCGGGTGCTGAATTTCGACCAGACGCTGTCGATCACGGCGCGCAAGCGCCAGGCGATCATCGAGACGGCGGAGGCGCTGAACTATGCCACGCCGCGCGCCCGTAACCGCGCCAGCAGCCACGGTCTGAACAAAATCGCGCTGGTGCATTTCCTCAAGCCGGAGCAGGAGCTGATCGACCCCTACTACGTCGGACTGCGCCTCGGCATCGAGAGCCGTTGTCACGCGCTCAAGGTGGAGACCGTCAAGGTCTATCATACCGACTCGCTGCCGGAGGCTTCGCTGCTCCAAGGTGCCTCGGGCGTGATCGCGATCGGTATCCATCGCGAGGCCGAAATCGGCTGGCTGAAACGCCATAGCCGGCATCTCGTGTTCGCTGACTTCACGCCGCCGGATGGCGGCTTCGACAGCGTGCAGAGCGACCTCCCGCTCGCCATGCGGCAGCTCCTCGCCGGTCTTACGGCCGTCGGCTACCGCCGCATCGGCTTCGCTGGTTGGGCGGAAGAAAACAGTAGCGACCCGTTCAGCGAGCTCCGCTGCCGGACCTATGTCGGCTGGATGGAGGAGCGCGGCAATTTCGACCCCGCCCTGTGCGTGACCGAGCGCAGTGTCGAGCGCAACACCGAGCAGACCGGATACCACCTTGGCATGCGGCTTCTGTCGCAGCGCGAACCGCCTGACGCGATCATTACCTGTAACGACAACATCGCCGTCGGCGCCTACCGGGCGGCACACGAGCTCGGTCGCGCCATCCCCGACGACGTCGCGATCGCGAGCTTCAACGACATCTCCGTGGCCCAGTTTCTCACTCCCCCGCTGACCACGGTCCACCTGCCCGCCGAGGAGATCGGCGAGACGGCGGTCGAGCTGATGCTCGAGCGCATGGCCGGCCGCAACCTTGCCAAGCGCATCATCCTGGCCAACGAGATCATCTGGCGGGGCAGCACACGACATGCGTCCGAGCTTAGCTAAAAACGCGAGATAAATATTTACTGAATTTATTGCACCGGCAGATTTCTGCGGCTAACGTCGCCTGGCTGGAGGCGCGCGGAGGAACCAGCGCCTCGAAACGGGAGGATGTTCATGACTCGCTACGCCAGCTGGCGCCGCGCGCTCGGCATTGCCGTCGCCGGCGCAGGCATGATGATGGCTTCGGCCGCATTTGCCGCTACCACGATCACGGTCTGGTGCTGGGACACCAACTTCAACGGCGCCGCCATGCGCGAGGCCGGGGCGCGCTACACGAAGGCGCATCCGGACGTCACGCTCAATATCGTCGACTCGATGAGCCAGGACGACATACGCGCCAAACTGCAAGCTCAGCTGCTCGCCAACAGCACCGAAGGGCTGCCGGACATCGTTCTCATCCAGGACGACGTGGCGCAGAAATACCTGCAGGCGTTCCCGGGCGCTTTCGAGCCGCTCTCCGACAGCATCGATGAATCGAAATTCGCCGCCTACAAGGTGAAGGCCGCGACCTATAACGGCAAATCGTACTCTCTGCCGTTCGATTCCGGCGTCACCGGGCTGTTCTACCGCTCAGACTACCTTGCCCAGGCCGGCTACAAGGCAGATGACCTCAAGGATATCGACTGGGACCAACTCATCAAGATCGGCCAGGACGTGAAGGCCAAGACGGGCCATGACTTCCTTGACCTCGACACCAACGACGACGGCGTCATCCGCATGATGATGCAGTCAGTCGGCCAGTGGTACTTCACCCCCGACGGCAAGCTCGACATCCTCGACAACGCTCCGCTCAAGGCGGCGCTGACCGAGTATGGCAAGATCTGGCAAGCCGGGATCGTGAAGCCGGTGTCCGGCTGGAGCGACTATACCGGTGCCTTCACCTCCGGCGAGGTGGCGGCGGTGCCGGTCGGTGTGTGGATCACCGGGACCATCAAGGCCAACGCCGACCAGGCCGGCAAGTGGGGCGTTGCGCCTCTGCCGAAGCTCGCCGGCTTCCCCAACGCCGTGCATGCCTCAAACCAGGGCGGTTCGAGCTGGTATGTCCTTTCGTCCTCGGCCAACAAGCCAGCGGCAATCGACTTCCTGAAAACGATCTGGGGGAGTGATGTCGACTTCTACCAGAAGATCCTCATCGGCCAGGGCGCTTTCGCGACCTATCTGCCCGCCCGTGACGGCGATGCGTACAAGGCTTCCGATCCTTTCTTCGGCGGCCAGCCGGTCTGGCAGGACTTCTCCGACTGGGTCGCCGCGATTCCGGGTGTCGACTACGGTGTCTATACCGCCGAGGTCGATTCTGCCGTCCAGGCGCAGTTGCCCAACATCATCAAGGGCGGCTCCGTCGATGACGCCCTGCAGGCGATCAACGATCAGGCGCAAGGCCAGATCCAGTAGCATCGCCAGAGGAGCTGCGTCGTGGCTCCTCCGCATCTCGCGAACGCGCCCTCTATTATCGGCGCGTTCGCCCCGGCCGCTCTCGCCGGGGTAGCGTGGCGACGAAAAGGGACCGGCACCTGACAGGTCGGATAACGGTGGCAGAGGCAAAGCTAAACAGCCCGCTGGCAGCAACATCGCGCCTCGGCGCGGGGAGCCGGCTCGGCCGTGGCGAACAAGCGAGCGGCTGGCTGTTCATCGCGCCCGCTCTCGTGCTGCTCGGTATCTTTCTGATCTATCCCATTCTCTGGTCGCTATGGATGAGCTTCCAGGTCGGCAAAGGGATGAATCTCAGCTTCGGCGGCTTGGCCAACATCGCCCGCCTGGCGCATGATCCGGTCTTTATTCGCGCTCTTACGAATACCTGCATCTTCTTCATCGTGCAGGTGCCGATAATGATCGTGCTGGCGCTGCTGCTCGCCGTCGCACTCAACGATTCGAGTCTGCGGGGACGCGGCTTCTTCCGCACCGCCGTCTTCTTGCCCTGTGTCACCTCGCTGGTCGCGTATTCCGTCGTGTTCAAATCGATGTTCGCCGGCGACGGCATCATAAATCACGGCCTGCTGGCGGCGCACCTGACCGGCGCCCCGATACCGTGGCTGAGTAATCCGTTCTGGGCGAAAGTCGTCATCATTCTCGCGATCACGTGGCGCTGGACCGGCTACAACATGATTTTCTACCTGGCAGCGCTGCAGAACATCGACCGCTCGATCTACGAAAGCGCCCGCATTGACGGCGTGCCCGGCTGGGCCCGCTTCGTGCATCTCACCGTGCCCTTGCTGAAGCCGGTGATCCTGTTCACCACCGTCGTCTCGACCATCGGCACGCTGCAGCTCTTCGACGAGGTCTACAACATTACCTCGGGTACCGGCGGCCCGTCCGACGCCACCCTCACCCTCTCCCTCTACATCTACAATCTGACCTTCCGCTTCATGCCGAGCTTCGGCTATTCCGCGACGGTGTCGTGGGTCATCGTGGTGATCGTCGCGATCCTCAGCCTGATCCAATTTCTCATCGCCCGCGACCGGCGGCGGCCAGCATGAGCATGGCTCTCATCCGCCGTGGCGTTCTCTATCTGTTGCTCGCCCTCGCGGCGTTTGTCTCGCTGTTTCCGTTTTACTGGATGGTGGTCGGCGCCACGAACCGCTCCGCCGATATCATCCGCGGCAAGGCGACGATCGGTGGCAATCTGCTCGCCAATCTGAAGACGCTCTTCTCGACCGTCGACGTGCCGCGCGTCTTCTGGAATTCGGTTGAGATCGCCGTCATCGCCACAGTCGCGACGCTAGCCGTCTCCTCACTGGCCGGCTACGGCTTCGAGATTTTCCGCTCGCGCACCCGCGACCGCATCTTCAGCGTCCTGCTGCTGCTCCTCAGCATCCCATTTGCCGCGCTGATGGTGCCGCTCTTCGCCATGATCTCGCGGGCGCACCTCATCAACACGTATGCCGCGGTGATCCTGCCCGGCATCGCCTCCATCTTCATCATTTTCTACTTCCGCCAGGCGACCAAGGCCTTCCCTTCCGAGCTCCGCGACGCGGCACGCGTCGACGGCCTCAGGGAATGGCAGATATTCCTGTTCATCTACGTGCCAGTGATGCGCTCGACCTACGCCGCAGCGATCATCATCGTGTTCATGGCCAACTGGAACAACTACCTGTGGCCGCTGATCGTACTGCAGACCAACGAGCAGAAGACGGTGACGCTGATCGTCTCGGCGATCGCCTACGCCTACACGCCCGACTACGGCATGATCCTGCTTGCCACGATCTTCGCCACACTGCCCACGCTCATCATCTTCTTCGTCCTCCAGCGGCAGTTCGTCGAAGGACTGCTCGGCTCAGTGAAATGACTTTCCACAAGGCTCGATATTCGATGCGTTCCGTCACTCCGTTCAACGACGGCTGGCTGTTCGATGGCCACGTACCGGTGACGCTGCCGCACACGGCCGTCGAGCTGCCCTTCGCCTACTTCGACGAGCAGGCGTATCAACGCGCTTTCACCTACGAGAAGCGGCTTCCCGCCGATCCGGCATGGACCGGAAAGGAAGTGTCACTGCTGTTCGACGGCGCGATGGCGAACGCCCGTGTTCTCCTCAACGGCGTGGAGATTGCCGCGCACAAGGACGGCTATACGCCCTTCGAGGCGCGGCTGACCGGAAAGCTCCGCGATGGCGAGAACACCCTCACCGTATCGATCGACGGCAGCGAGAACCCGGAGATTCCCCCGTTTGGCGGGCGGATCGACTACCTGACCTATGCCGGCATCTACCGCGACGTCTGGCTGAAGGTCGTGCCGGCGGTCTCCATCGGCCGGGTAAAGATCGAGACGCCCGACGTGCTGGCGGCGCGCAAGCGACTCGTCGCGAAAATCGAACTCGGCAATCCGCAGTCCGTGCCCGTCTCCGGCACCATCACCGCAACCTTGCGCGATCCAGCCGGAACGCCCATCGCCACCGCTTCGGTCGCCGCCGCTTCCTCCGTCTCCGTCGAGATGCGCGACCTCGACGGCATCGCGCTGTGGGATCTGGCGACGCCCAACCTCTACACGCTGGAGGTCGCCTTCGGCGACGACACGCTCACTACGCGCTTCGGCTTCCGCGAGGCGCGTTTCTCGCCGGACGGCTTCCGCCTCAACGGCCGGCCGCTCAAGCTTCGTGGCCTCAACCGTCACCAGTCATTCCCCTACGTCGGCTATGCGCTCGGCCGCGCCGCGCAGGAGCGCGACGCCGAGATCCTCAAGCATCAGCTGCACGTCAACATCGTGCGCACGTCGCACTATCCGCAATCGCCTTGGTTCCTCGACCATTGTGACCGCATCGGCCTTTTGGTGTTCGAGGAGATCCCGGGCTGGCAGCATATTGGCGGCGACGCCTGGAAGGCGCAGTCGGTGGAGAACGTCCGCCGCATGATCTCGCGCGACTGGAACCACCCGTCGATTGTCATCTGGGGTGTACGCATCAACGAGTCGCAAGACGACCATGACTTCTACGCCGAGACCAACCGCGTCGCCCACGAGACCGACGATACCCGGCAGACCGGCGGCGTGCGCTACATCACCGAGAGCGAGTTCCTCGAGGATGTCTACACGATGAACGACTTCATCCTCGGCAACGAGGAGCTCGGCGGAAACCGGCCGCGCACGGCGCTGAGGCCGATCCGCGAGACGACCGGGCTCGACCAGCCGGTGCCCTACCTGATCACTGAGTTCGGCGGGCACATGTACCCGACCAAGATCTATGATCAGGAGCAGCGGCAGAACGAGCACGTGCGCCGCCACCTCGAGGTCCTCGATGCGGCCTACGCCGATCCCGGCATTGCCGGCGCCATCGGCTGGTGTGCATTCGACTACAACACGCACAAGGATTTCGGCTCCGGCGACCGTATCTGCCATCACGGCGTGATGGACATGTTCCGCGAGCCCAAATTCGCCGCCTACGTCTACGCCAGCCAGTGCGAGCCATCGGAGGAGGTGGTGCTCGAGCCGGTCACGTTCTGGGCGCGTGGCGAACGCAACATTGGCGGTGTCTTCCCGCTGATCGTCCTCACCAATTGCGACGCGGTGGAACTCACATACGGCGACAATCCACCAAAGCGGCATGCTCCCGACCGCGATGCATTTCCGCATCTGCCGCACGCGCCGGTGATCTTCCAGCGCAGCGACTTCAGTGATCACGAGCTTGGTCGCTGGGGCATGGAGTGGCGCGACGTGAGTTTCACCGGTTTCGTCGATGGTGCGCCAGTGAAGACCTTGCGCTACACCGCCTCGCCGGTGGCAAGCCAGCTCGAGGTCGTCCCTGACGCCCGCATGGTGCCGGCGGGCGACAGCCTGCGCGTGATAGTGCGGGCGCTCGATCAGGAAGGCCACAAGCTGCCGTTCCTGTTCGAGCCGGTCGAGGTGGCGGTGGAGGGCGCCGCGCGGCTCATCGGCCCGCGGCTATTGTCGCTGCGCGGCGGCGCCGTCGGCTTCTGGATCGCGGCCGAAACAGGCGCTCGCGGTCCGGTGCGGGTGACGGTCCGCAACCAGCGCCTCGGCACGGCGACGCTCGACCTTGCAGTGGAGTAGCGACGATGAGCGGCCTCAGCCTGAAGGGCATACGCAAGTCGTACGGCTCCGTCGAGGTCATCAAGGGCATCGACCTCGAGATACACGACCGTGAATTCGTCGTTTTCGTCGGCCCTTCCGGCTGTGGCAAGTCCACCCTGCTCCGGATGGTCGCCGGGCTTGAACCGATCACCTCCGGCGAGCTCGAGATAGGCGGCAAGCGCGTCAACGACATCGACCCGTCGAAACGCGGCATTGCGATGGTCTTCCAGTCGTACGCCCTCTACCCGCACATGACGGTGCGCGAAAACATGGGCTTTGCCCTGCGGTTTGCCAAAGTGCCGAAGGACGAGATCGCGCGCCAGGTCGATGCGGCGGCTGCGGTACTCGGGCTAGAGCCGCTCATGGATCGGCGGCCGAAGGAATTGTCGGGCGGGCAGCGGCAGCGCGTCGCCATCGGCCGCGCCATCGTGCGCCACCCCAACGTCTTCCTGTTTGACGAGCCGCTCTCCAACCTCGACGCGGAACTGCGCGTGCATATGCGCATTGAACTCGCGCGCCTGCACCGCGAGCTCGCTACGACCATCATCTACGTCACCCACGACCAGATCGAGGCGATGACACTCGCCGACAAGATCGTCGTCCTGAACGAGGGCCGCGTTCAGCAGGCCGGCACGCCGCTGCAGCTCTATGACGACCCGGACAATCTGTTCGTCGCGGGGTTCATCGGTTCGCCGAAAATGAATCTGCTGCGCGGCGTGGTCGACGGCGGATCGATCGCGCTTACAGACTACGGCGCGCAGCGCTTGCCGCTGGCGGTCCGCGCGTCACCAGGGCAACCGGTCATTATCGGCATCAGGCCCGAGCATTTCCGAAGCGGCGGCGAGGCGAAGCTCGATGTCGAGGTCGAGATGGTCGAGCATCTTGGCGCCGAGACCTACGCCTACGCTCGTTCGCCGGTTGGCGAGCCGCTCACCATCGCCACGCGCAACGATCGCACGGTGCGCGCCGGCGACAGGATGGTCGCTGCCTTCGATCCGGCGCATATGCTCGTCTTCGAGCCCAGCGGGCCGCGTCTGCGGTAGCATGCCGGCCACGGAACGCGGTCTGCGCATCGCGCACACACTGTCACCAACCATGAAGCTTCAAAGTGCGTCGATAGCCGGTGTCGAATTGAACAAACGACGCGTCGAAGCGCGGACCACCAGCTGCGGCTGGTGAATCTCCCATTTGCCGGTTGGCGAGCCGCGAGCCGCGATTTCGCGAAGGAGGAGGCGTATGGCGCTCTCGGCCATCTCCGCCACCGGCTCGGCAACCACCGTCGGCGGCGGATTCATCAGAGCCGCAGTTTCGAAATCGTCGATGCCGACGACGGAGACATCGCGGGGCACTAGCAGGCCGAGTTCACCAAGCGCCTCCAACACGCCGAGCATCATCATGTTGGAGAGGGCGAAAATCGCAGTCGGCGGGCTCGCGCGGCGCATGACCTCGAGTGTTGAGCGGTAGGCGTGATCGCGACGGAAATTTCCCGGCAGGAAGAGCGTGCGATCAACAGTGGTCCTATGCGCCTTGTGCGCCTTTACATAACCCGCCAGACGGTCGGCGCCAGTTGCGATATTTGGCCGGCCCGTCGTCACGGCGATACGGCTATGTCCCAACGAGAGAAGGTGTTCGGTGGCAAGCCGCCCTGCCTCCACATTGTCGAGCTTCACCACGTCGTAGGGCATTCCTTCGACGTAGCTGTCGAGCAGGACCGTTGGCACGTGTACCTCCGACATCAGCTTCTCGCCTTGCACGCGATCCGACAGTGTGGGGATGATGAGCAGGCCGGCGACGCGCTGCATCTGCATCATGTGGAGGATCTGCGTTTCGCGATCAGGGTCCTCGCTCGTTGAAAAGACCGCAGCCATATAGCCGGCGTTGAGGCAGACGCCTTCGACAACACGCGCGACAGCCGCAAAGTGCGGGTTGGCGATGTCCGGGAGCACAAGACCGACGAGTCGCGAGTGCCCGCTACGCAGGCTTCGGGCGGCGGCGTGCGGCACGTATCCAACGGCGGCGATCGCCGCCTCGACCTTCTTCACGACGCGCTCGCTCACCGGCGCCGACCGATTGAGCACGGCGGAAACAGTCGAGATCGCGACACCGGCGCGTTGCGCGACGTCCTTGATGGTGGACACGACTCACCCTCTTGCCAACCTTCGTTGCTCGTGGTGTAGTCGAAACGTTTCGTGCAAGAAGAGTCAACCGCGGTCTCCACACTCTCCCGCCAGCAGGCGAAAGTGTGTGCGAGGCCAGAAACCGACCCGGAACACGAAACGTTTCGAATCGCGCCGGACGGGGCGCACCAGGGAGGATATCCGTGAAAACCATGACAAAGACGCTGCTGGCATGCGGTGCCCTCGCGCTTGCCGCGATCGGGCTGCCGCTCACCGCTTCCGCGGACAGCAAAGCACCCATCGCCGGGCGGACGCAGCCGGTGCAGAACACCACCGGCAAGACCGTGAAGATCGCGCTGATCAGCTTCCCCGAGAGCAACGAATTCTTTTCGGCGGTAAAGGTCGGGTCCGATGCGGCGCGCGATGTGCTCGCCGGGTACAACGCGGTCGTCGACTACGTGACGGTGAACGACTTCACGCAGGACGCAGTCAACGCTGCCGGACGCGCCACCCTGCTTCAGGGCTACGACGCGATTGCGTTCCTGCCGCTCGACAACGGCGCCTGCCCGTTGATCAAGGACGCCGTGAAGGCCAACGTGAAGGTTGCGGTGTTCATCACCACCGCTGACTGCGCCAAGGACGCCGGCGCCCTCTTCTTTCACGGCGAGGATCTCGACCAGGCATGGGGTCCGGTCGCCGTCGGCGCCGCGGTGAAGGCGGTGAACGCCGATCCGATGTGGGCCGGCAAGCAATGCAAGGCCGGGATCATAACCGGCGCCTTCTCTGTGCCGACGCACGAGACAATGCGCAAGGCGATCCTCGCCAACCTCAAGGGCACCAACATCAGCCCAGTCAGCGACGGCGTGGAGATAGAGCAGGACCTGAGCAAGGTCGGCCCGGCGGTAAAGGCCTACATCACGGGCGACCCAACCGACCTCTGCGCGATCTTCGTCGACATCGGCGATGCCGGCGCCGCCGCCGCCGCCCTGACCGACGAGCAGGCCAAGCACATCAAGGTGATCAGCGCCGACTTCACCCAGGGTGGCGTTGCGCAGATGCGCAAGGGCAAGCAGGCAATCCTCATCGGACAGGATCCGTTCGGCGAGGCCTATGACACGGCGCTGCTGCTCTACAACGCGGTCGTCACCGGCCAGGCGCCGGACTTCCACGAGCCGGTGAAGAACTCCATCATGACCAGCGACAATATAGACGCCCTGATGACGGCGCAGGCGGACGGTACGGCGCCGTAGCGCCAGCCGGGCCGGCAGAAGAGACATTGCGATGATCGAGGGCCGCGGGTTGACCAAACGCTTTGGCGGCGTCGTGGCCCTCGACACCGTGGATATCACCATCGAACTGGGCAAGGTCACCGCCCTGCTCGGGGAGAACGGCGCCGGCAAGTCAACCCTGGTCGCCTGTTTGAGCGGGGCTTACCAGCCCGACGGCGGCGATCTGATCCTCGATGGGGCGCCCATGCGCCTCCGCTCACCCGATGACGCGCGCCGCGCCGGCATCGCCGTGATCCATCAGGAGCCGCAGATGCTCGAGGAGCAGTCGGTCGCGGCCAACATCTACCTGGCGCGGCTGGCACCGGGCGCCAGGAGCGGCGCCGGCACCAACCAGCTCAACACCCGCGCCGCCGAGCACCTCGCCGCGCTCGGCATCCGGGACCTCGAACCGGCGGCCAAGATGCGAAACATCAAGGGCGCGCACCGCCAGCTCGTCGAGATTGCACGCGCGCTGGTCGGCGAACCCCGCGTGCTCTTTCTCGACGAGCCCAACGCCAGCCTTGGCGAGGCCGAGTCGGCGCGGCTGTTCGACGTCGTCCGCGGCTTGCGCGAACGTGGCGTGGCTGTCGTGCTCATCAGCCATCGCCTGCGCGAGGTGTACGCGATCGCCGACCACGTTGTGGTCATGCGCGATGGGCGCAAGGTCGCTGATGCGCCGACGGCAGAGCTACCCGTCGAACGCGCTATCAGCTTCATCACCGGCGGAGCGAAGCCTCTTGCTCCGGCCCAATCGCCGATCGCAGTCGGCAACGACAATCGGCCACCTCTTCTCGAGCTCGCCGATGTCAGCGGGCCTGGCTTCGCGCACGTCTCCTTCCGCGTCGCCGCAGGGGAAATTGTCGGCATGTCGGGCCTCGTCGGTTCGGGGCGCACCGAAATCGCCCATGCGGTGATCGGCGCGACGCATCCCGGTAGCGGCGTACTGCGCTTCGCCGGCGCACCAGTGCATTTCGGCGATCCCGCCGAGGCGCTGCGCGTCGGGATCGCGTTCGTCCCGGAAGGGCGTCGGGAGGCAGTGTTCTACGGGCAATCCGTCGACTTCAACATTCGCGCCGGTTTTTGGGGCACCGGCGAACGCGACGGTGCGCCGGGCAGCCGGGTGGAGCGCACGCAAGCAGTCCGCGCGCTGATGGCCCGTCTCCAGGTGAAAGCACCGGACCCGCATATCCGTGCCGCGACACTCTCCGGCGGCAACCAGCAGAAGCTGCTGATTGCCCGCGCGCTGAGCGCCAGCCCACGTCTTCTCATTCTCGATGAGCCGACGCACGGAGTGGACGTCGGAACCAAGCGGGAGATCCACGACCTGATGCGCAGCCTTGCCGCAGAAGGCATCGCGGTGTGGTTCATTTCCAGCGAGGTCGAAGAAGTGGTCGAGCTCGCGACGCGCATCCTCGTCGTCCATCAAGGACGCGTCGTGGCGGAGCTGCCGGGCGGCAGCCCCATCGAAGATGTCCTGGCCTATAACTTTGGAGAAGTGAGTGTCCGCCGTGGCTGACGACGCGCCTGAGCGTCCCAACGCAATACCCGGCTCCCGCACACCGCCGATGGGCGGCGGCCACCAGATGCGCGCGCTCGCGCGCGAATGGGGCAGCGAGCTCATCGTGCTCGTTGTCATCGTTATCTTGGGCGGGTTCGTCGGCCTCGGCAATCCAGTGTTCTTTTCACCGCAGAACCTGCTCAACATCCTGCAGGCGGTCGCGGTCGTCGGCGTCGCTGCGATCGGCGCCACGCTTGTGATCATCTCGGGCAATCTCGATCTGTCCGTCGGCTCGATCATCAGCCTTGGCGGTTTGATGTGCGCGATCCCGATGGTCGGGTGGGGGGTGCCATTCGAACTGGCGGCCGTGATCGGCATCGTCACCGGTTGCGTCGCTGGCGCCGTCAATGGGCTCATCGTTACCTACGGCCGCGTCAACTCGTTCATCGTGACACTTGGCACGTCATCGGCGCTGGCCGGTCTCGCGCTCTACATCACGGACCGCCACCCGATCGAGATGCCCGACTCCTCCGCTTGGCTGGGACAGGCCGAACTCGGGCCGGTTCCCGTCAGCGTCGTCGTGCTGGTCGTGCTCGCCGCCGCCAGCCAATACTTCCTGGCGCGCACCGTGCGCGGCCAGCGCATCACCGCGGTCGGCGACAACCAGCGCGCCGCATTCCTTTCCGGCCTGCCGGTGCGCTCGACTATTATCCTGGCCTACGTGCTCGCCGGGGGATTTGCTGCCTTCGCCGGCGTGCTTCAGGCATCTGCGCTCGCCAACGCTGCACCCGCTGCCGGTGCCGGCCTCGTGCTCACCATCATTGCCGGCGTCATCATCGGCGGCACCAGCCTGCTCGGCGGGCGCGGCTCGATCATCGGCACGCTGCTCGGCTCGATCCTGCTTGGCATCCTCAGCAACGCCTTCATCTTGCTGCGCCTGAATCCGGAAATTCAGGTGGTCAGCCTCGGCCTGGTCATTGTGCTCGCCGCACTGGTCGACCAATGGCGCATGCGGCGCTCCGGCGGCTGACTGCGAACCAGCGATGTTTCCCGATCTCGATGCGGTCGACCCGCGCTTCGTATTCGAAGGCGAGCGCGCGCGTTATGTGGCGTTCCCCCTTGGCGGTATTGGCTCAGGCGGCTTCTCGCTTTCCGGCTCGGGGCGTTTGATCGACTGGGCGATCGCCAACCGCCCCGGCCTCGGCCAGTTCAACGGCTACTCGCATTTCGCGATCAAGGCCGAGCGCGACGGCGCGCTGATCGACGCGCGGGTGCTGAACGGCCCGTTCGATGGAATAGCCGCCGGGGCGACCGGCATGCGCCCGCAATTCGACGGACCCGGCCACGGCACGAACCGGCAGATGCTTGCCGGGCTGCCGCATTTCGCCAACACGCGCTTCGTCGGGCGCTTCCCGACCGCGGACATCGTCTTTAACGACCCGCATTTCCCCGCCGATATACGCCTGACGGCGCTCTCGCCGTTCATTCCCCATAATGACCGCGACAGTTCAATGCCGGTCGCGATGCTCGCCTTCGAAATCGCAAACACCTCCGATGGACCGATCGACGTCACGCTGGCCGGTTCGCTCGGCAACTATCGCTGCGGCAACGGCGCGCACGATTTCGCCGACGGCGTCCTCAAGCTTGCATCGCGTGACACCGATCTACCCGCGCACGCACGCGGCGACCTCGCGATCGCCAGCGACGCTATTGATGTCCAGCACCTCGACTACTGGTATCGCGGCCAGTGGTTCGACGACATCAGCGTCTTCTGGCGCGAATTCGCGGGCGCCGGACGGCTGCCAAGGCGACACTACGAAGGACCACGCTCCACCCGCAACATGTACTATTATCCGGAGCACGGCACTCTGGCGGCGCGCCTCACCGTGCCGGCGGGCGGACGGCGAACGCTTCGTTTTGCCATCGCCTGGCACTATCCTTGCGGCGAGATCTATTGGTACGGCCGCGAGAAGCCGGACGGCGAAACCCCGCCCGGCGACAAGCCCACGTGGCGGAATTATTACGCCACCCAGTGGCAGGATTCGGTTGCAGTCGTACGTGACGCGCTCGCGCGCTGGGACGAACTGGCGGGCGCGACGATCGCTTTCCGCGATGCCCTTTTCGGCTCTTCCCTCCCCGCGCCATTCCTCGACGCGGCGAGCGCGACGCTGGCGTTGCTTCGTACCCCGACCGTCCTGAGGCTCGAGAACGGCACGCTCTGGGGATGGGAGGGGCAGCACGCCCTTTCCGGTTCATGCGAGGGCAGCTGCACACACGTCTGGAACTACCAGCAGGCATTGCCCTGGCTTTTCCCGACTCTGGAGCGGGGCCTTCGCGAAGCAGAGTGGCGCTACAACCAGCGGCCCGACGGCGGGCTGACGTTCCGCCAGAAGCTGCCGCTTGGTTCCGGTTTCGACGTCATCGGTCCCGCCGCCGACGGACACTTTGGCGCAATTATCAAGACATTCCGGGAATGGAAGCTTTCCGGCGACACGGAGTGGATGCGCCGCTGGTGGCCGAACGTACGGCGCGCGCTGGAATACGCCTGGTCGGCGGATAATCCTGACCGCTGGGATCCGCAGCGTACCGGCATCCTGCACGGGCGCCAGCACCACACGCTGGATATGGAGCTGTTCGGGCCCAATGCATGGCTGTCCGGCATGTACGTCGCAGCCCTTGCGGCCGCGGCCGAGATGGCGAGAGCACTCGGAGACGGCACATTTGCAGCCGATTGTGAGCGCCTATCACGGGATGGCGCCGCCTACATTTCGACATCGCTATTCAACGGGTGCTACTTCGTGCAGCAAATCGATCTGCATGATCGCGGGGTTCTTACGCCATTCGATAACGGACGCATCGCCGGAGTGCTCAGCGAATCCGTCGATGGCGCGTACTGGTCGGCAGAGCACGGTGAGCTCAAGTATCAGCTCGCCAACGGCTGCCTGACTGACCAGGTCCTCGGGCAATGGCACGCGGACCTGGTTGGGCTCGGCGCGCTGCTGGATGACGCGGCGGTGGCTTCTGCACTCCGCGCCGTCTTTGCCCGCAACTTCCGATCCTCACTTTCCGAACATGTGAACCCGGCTCGCGTCTACGGACTCGAGGATGAAGGCGGCCTGCTGCTCTGCACGTGGCCGGAGCGCGAGAGCCAGCCGATGGTCCCGGCGCCCTACGCTGAGGAAGTGTGGACGGGCCTCGAGTACGCCGCTGCCTCTCACATGCTGATGCGCGACCTCGTCGATGAGGCACTGACGGTCGTGACGACGGCGCGCGCGCGTTATAACGGCACGCGCCGTAACCCATACAGTGAAATCGAGTGCGGCGCGTACTACGTGCGCTCGCTGTCAGCCTGGGCGCTTGTCAATGCCTGGGCCGGATTGGATGCGGACCTGCGTGACCAATCGCTGAGTTTTCGGCCCCACGCCAGCACCGGCTGGCTCTTGTGGTCGGCGGGTAAGGCCTGGGGCCGGCTGATACTGGGTTCCGACGCCCGCCTTGAAGTTCTGTACGGCGAGATCGCGCTTCGCCGCGTCCGGCTAAACGGGAAGAGCCATACTCTGCCCACACCCCGCCGATTTCTGCC
>DASZQY010000238.1:0-7261 GCA_035549395.1 Bauldia sp. | reverse complement strand
CTCGGCACGCACGTCGCGCAGAAGGGCTCGCTGGTCGCGCCGGAGCGGCTGCGCTTCGATTTCTCGCATCCGAAGCCGATGGATGCGCACGAGCTGGAAGCCGTCGAGGACCTGGCCAACATGGTCGTGCTGCAGGACGCGCCGGTAACCACACGGCTGATGGACCGCGACGAGGCCATGCACTCCGGCGCGATGGCGCTGTTCGGCGAGAAGTACGGCGACGAAGTGCGCGTGGTGAGCATGGGCACGGAGCCCGAGGGGGCAACGCCAAAGCCCTATTCGGTCGAGCTGTGCGGCGGCACACATGTCGGCCGCACCGGCGAGATCGGACTGATCGCGCTGGTCGGCGAGGCCGGCGTGGCGGCGGGGGTGAGGCGCATCGAGGCGCTCACCGGATCTGCCGCACGCAAGCACCTGGCGGAGCAGGAGAAGCGGCTGCGCGCCGTGGCGATGGCGCTCAGGGTGCGGCCGGAGGAGGCAGCGGAGCGGGTCGCGGCGCTCGTCGATGAACGGCGCAAGCTGGAACGCGATCTCACCGAGGCGCGCAAGAAACTCGCCATGGGTGGCGGCTCCGGCAACGGCGCCGACAACGGCGTGCGCACGGTCGGTGCGACCAAGTTCCTGGGACGCGCGGTCACCGGCATCGCGCCCAAGGACCTCAAGGGCCTCGTGGACAGCGCGAAGAAGACGGTCGGCTCCGGCGTCGTTGCCATCGTCGGCGTTTCCGACGACGGCAAGGCGGGGCTCGTGGTCGGCGTGACCGACGACCTGACGGCCAAGTTCAGCGCGGTCGATCTGGTCAAGAAAGGCGCCGAGGCGCTGGGCGGGAAGGGCGGCGGCGGCCGCCCCGACATGGCGCAGGCCGGCGGACCCGACGGCGGCAAGGCGGACGCCGCGATCGAGGCGATCGCCGCGGCGCTCGCCGGTAGCTAGCCGTGGACGCGGCGCGCGACGGGGTGCATTCGCCCGAGCCGCTGCGCCGCGAGGTATTCGACCTGCTCGAGCGGGTCGACCGGCATGCGAGGCTGCCGCGCGTCGTGTCCGGCGCGCTCGTCGCGCTTATCCTGGTCAATGTGGTCACCGCCATTTTCGAGACGGTTGAGTCGCTCTGGGAGAGCTACCGGTGGCTCTTCCATGCCGTCGAGTACGTGTCGCTGGTCGTCTTCTCGGTCGAGTACGTCGTGCGGCTGTGGGTCTCGGTCGAGCATCCGCGGGCGCGCGGCAAACCGGCGTGGCAGGCGCGCCTCAGCTATGCGGTGACGCCGGCGGCGCTGGTCGATCTGGTCGCTATCCTGCCGTTTTTTCTCGAGGTCTTCACCGACGCGCACCTCGAGGTGCTGGTGCTTGTGCGCCTGCTCCGGCTGTTCAAGCTCGGCCGCTATTCCACCGGCTTCCAGTCGCTGTTCGAGGCGATCCGGCGCGAACGCCAGGCGCTGCTCGCCAGCTTCATCATCCTGATCTCGGTGATGCTGGTGGCGGCGTCGTTCGCCTACATGGCCGAGCGCGACGCGCAGCCCGACAAGTTCGGTTCCATCCCCGAGGCGATCTGGTGGGCAGTGACCACCCTGACCACGGTCGGCTACGGCGATGTCGTGCCGCACACGATCGCCGGGCGCATCATCGGCGGGCTCACCATGATGACCGGCATCCTGATGATCGCGCTGCCGGTGGCGATCATCGGCTCGTCGTTCACCGAAGTGGTGCGCCAGCGCTCGTTCGTCATCACCTTCAGCATGGTGGCGCGCATCCCGCTGTTCGCCAACATCGGCACGCAGATGCTGAGCGAGATCGTGCCGCATCTGCGGGCGATGACGATCGAATCGGGAACGGTGATCGTCGAGCCGGAGCAGGGCGATGAATCGCTCTACGTCATCGCCGACGGCGTCGTCGAGGTCGACTTCGCCGATGGCGAACGCCGGCGGCTGGCGGCGAACGACGCTTTCGGCGCCGCCGCCGACGCCGATCCCGCGGGGCACTATTCGGCGCTGGCGGTGACCCGCGTGAAGCTGCTCGCGCTGTCGCGATCCGACCTGCGTCACGCAGTCAGCCGCCACCCGGAACTGGCCGAGCGGCTGAGACCGGCGGTGATTACCGTCGGTTAGGCGGTCGTGGCGCGGCCGGTGTTCTGCCGCTCGATCATCCAGCCGGGATATTCGGGCGGCAGCGCACTGACCTTGTCCAGAGTGGCGCGCTCCTCGGCGGTCAGCTTCAGCTCGGCGGCGGCGACATTGTCGTCCAGCTGCTCGACGTTCTTGGCGCCGATGATGACGCTGGTGACGAACGGCTTGGCGAGGAGGTAGGCGAGCGCGACCCGCGCGACGGAAGTGCCGTGCGCTTCGGCGATCGGGCGCATGGCGTCGATGCAGGCGAAGGCGCGATTGCGGTCGATGGGCGGAAAATCGAAGTTGATGCGGCGCGAACCGCCCGGCGCCTTGCCGTCGCGGTCGTACTTGCCGCTGAGAAGGCCGCCGGCCAGCGGACTCCACACCATGAGGCCGACCTTCTGGTCGGCGAGGAGCGGCGCGATCTCGCGCTCGAGGTCGCGCCCGGCGATGGTGTAGTAGGCCTGGAGCGAGGCGAAGCGCGCCCAGCCGCGGGCATCGGCGATGCCAAGCGCCTGCATGATCTTCCACGCTGACCAGTTCGAGCAGCCGACGTAACGCACGTAACCCTGGCGCACGAGATCGTCGAGGGCGCGGACGGTCTCCTCGACCGGCGTCGAAAGGTCGAGGCCGTGGACCTGGTAGAGGTCGATGTAGTCGGTGCCGAGGCGCTTCAGGCTGGCCTTGACGGCGGTCATGATGTGGCCGCGCGAGGAGCCGCGGTCGTTCGGGCCCTTGCCTATGGCGCCGGTGAATTTGGTGGCGAGGACAAAATCGCTGCGCGGGCGGCCGGACGCAGCGATTGCCCTGCCGGTCAGCTCCTCGGACAGACCTTCCGAGTAGACGTTGGCGGTATCGACGAAGTTGATGCCGGCGTCGAGCGCGCGGGCGAGGATCGCGTCGACGTCTTTCTGGCCGACCTCGCCGATGTTGGTCCAGATGCCGCGACCGCCGAAGGTCATGGTGCCGAGGCAGATTTCGGATACGAGGAGGCCGGTGCCGCCGAGGTGCTTGTAGCGCATGGGATTTTCCGAGAAGCGGGCTGTGGGAGGGGTGGCGGGACGCCACGATGAGGTGAACTAGGCGGCGGGCCACCGCGGGCAAGGCCGATGCGCACAATTCTTGGCAATCCGGCAGGCGATCATTCAACCGGTTGTGACGTTCGTCATTGACCGCCTGCGTTCTTCTGCGAAGTCTCCAGCCCGGGGGCGCAAAGGGAGACCAACCATGACCCGACATGCGCTTACATTCGCGTCAGTTGCAGTTGCCGCCGTTGCCGCTTGCGTCCTCCCCATGGCCGGCGCGAGCGCTGCGACCCAATGCAAATCGGCGGTGACTTCGCAACTGGTCACCAGCGACGACCAGGCGGAGGCGTCGTGGCGCACGACCGTCACCAGCACCTACGGCGCGGCGTGGGCCGATTTCGGCAAGGCAAAAAACAAGCGCTACTACGACGTGAACATGGTGTTCAGCACGCTCCACTATGTGACGGCGGAGCCATGCCGGAACGTTTCGGTCATCATCAACCGCGTGCCGGCCAGGCCGAAGCTGCAGTCGTCTCCGTAGGAGACCGGGCGGCCGATATCCCTGGCTCACCGCAACGACGAAAACGGGCGGCCGGTCAGAGCGGCGCTGCCCGTCCTCGATTGGCCGGGCCCATGTGCTATCCTGGATTGGTCTGCGCGCGTCGCGCAATCAGGAGGACATGACCCATGCGTGCCATTCTGCTGGCAGCGGTTGCTGCCCTTTCGTTGAGCGCCACCTTGCAGACGGCGCAAGCCATGAAGCTGGTGACCCTGTGCAAACCGATGATCAAGACGGCGGGAATCGACGAGACCACCGTGATGAATCAGTGGGTGGCGGCGGTGACCCAGGCCTATGGCCAGAAGTATGCAAACTTCAGCATGGCCAAGGACCACGACATCAGCGAGATCGACCTCGGCTTCTCCAAGACGATATTCGTTTCGGGCCGCCCGTGCGCGCGCGTCTACGCACCGTGACGGCCGCCTGATCAGGCGGCCATCGCTTTCTTGAGATTCTCGTCGACCTTGTCCAGGAAGCCGGTGGTCGAGAGCCACTTCTGGTCGGGGCCGACGAGGAGCGCGAGGTCCTTGGTCATGGAGCCGGCCTCGACGGTGGCGACGCAGACCTGCTCCAGCGTGGTGGCGAACTTGGCCAGCGCGGCGTTGTCGTCGAGCTTGGCGCGGTGAGCCAGGCCGCGCGTCCAGGCGAAGATCGAGGCGATGGAGTTGGTCGAGGTCTCGCGGCCCTTCTGGTGCTCGCGGAAGTGGCGGGTGACGGTGCCGTGGGCGGCTTCCGCCTCGACGATCTTGCCGTCCGGCGTCATCAGCACCGACGTCATGAGGCCGAGCGAGCCGAAGCCCTGGGCGACGGTATCGGACTGGACGTCGCCGTCGTAGTTCTTGCACGCCCAGACGTAGCCGCCCGACCACTTCAGGGCGGAGGCGACCATGTCGTCGATGAGGCGGTGCTCGTAGGTGATCTTGGCCGCCTTGAACTTGTCGGCGAATTCCTTGTCGAAGACCTCCTGGAAGAGATCCTTGAAGCGGCCGTCGTAGGCCTTGAGGATCGTGTTCTTGGTCGACAGGTAGACCGGATACCTGCGGTTCAGCCCGTAGTTCATCGAGGCGCGGGCAAAATCGCGGATCGAATCGTCGAGGTTGTACATGGCGAGCGCGACGCCCGACGACGGCGCGTCATAGACATCGTGCTCGATGACGGTGCCATCCTCGCCGACGAACTTGATCGACAGCTTGCCCTTGCCCGGATAGCGGAAGTCGGTGGCGCGGTACTGATCGCCGAAGGCATGACGGCCGATGACGATCGGCTGCGTCCAGCCGGGCACCAGGCGCGGCACGTTCTTGCAGATGATCGGCTCGCGGAAGATTACGCCGCCGAGGATGTTGCGGATGGTGCCGTTGGGCGACTTCCACATCTTCTTGAGGCCGAACTCGGTGACGCGGGCCTCGTCCGGCGTGATGGTCGCGCACTTGACGCCGACGCCGACGCGCCGGATCGCCTCGGCGGATTCGACGGTGACCTTGTCAGCGGTCTTGTCGCGGTTCTCGATACCGAGATCGAAGTACATCAGGTCGACGTCGAGATACGGCAGGATCAGCTTGTCGCGGATCAGGTGCCAGATAATGCGGGTCATCTCGTCGCCGTCGAGTTCGACGACCGGGTTGGCGACCTTGATCTTCTGCATCGGAAAACAGTCCTTGCGGGCGGAGGAGGAGGGCGCCCGCCTTTAGCATCGCAAGGGGTAGCGCGCAAAGGCCGGCCGATGCCGCAGGGACGTCGCTTGTCAGCCCACCGACCACGCTTCGCGTGGTCCCCCTCCCGGTCTACGGCCGAGGAGGGATGGTGCTCGATCCTGCCGTCACGGCAAATGCAGGGACTGCCACCAGCGCCTGGCGCTAGGGCGTGATCTCGATGACGGCATCACCCGATACCGGATCGGTGACGCCGAGGCCGCCGCCGAGGTCCTCGAGCAAGGGCCGCATCCTGTCGAGGCTGGCGATCATGGCGGGACGGGCGTTGACGATGTCGCCCATCGATCGCCATTCGCCGACGAGGCAGTAGGTGCGGTCGCCGGTCTTGATCAGGGCAAGCTTGCGCAGGCCCTTCATTTCATCGCGCGGCTGCTGCTTCTGCAGCTCGAGAAACTCAGCCTCGCGACCGGATTTCACCTTGAAGCGAACGACATTGTAAGCCGACATGGCACCGCTCTCCCTCAGGTTGAACTGGCGGCGCCATTGTGCCCGAGAGAAAGGGCGGCGTCTCGGCCAATGATGCCGGGACGCCGCACGGCCGGAGGCAGATCAGGTCAGGACGCGGCGGGCAGCCAGCGCGATGGCAATGTAGCTCCAGCCGCTGAAGACCAGCGATATGCCGGCCAGCGTGCCCGGCGCCCACGCGGCCGAGAACGGCCACGAAGCCAGGATCATCAGGCCGACGATGATTGCGATGATGCCGGCGGCGAGCATCCATCCCCAGCCGGTGTGCGGGCGGTAACGGAAGCCCAGCACGACCTGGACGACGCCCTTGATGATGAACACGAGGCCGATGAGCAGGGTCAGCGTGACAGCCGCGACGATCGGATTCACCAGCATGCCGATGCCGCCGATGACGAAGACCAACCCGATGATGATCTGCCAGACGACGCCACCCCACGAGCGCATGCTCCACGCCTGCACGAGCTGCACGATGCCAAGCAGGATGAGCGCCCAGCCGACCGCCAGTGCGACAGCGATGCCGGCGAGCAGCGGCATGGCGATGGCCAGCACGCCGCCGATGATGAACACGATGCCGAGGGCGATGAACCAGCCGGTGTGCTTGCGGACCTCGCCAGCTCCGCCAAGGGACATGGTCATGTCAGTCATAGGTGCTCTCCTTCCCCGATTCGCAACCTGTGAGCGCGAGTATATCGCGTTGGGACCGCTGGCGCGCCGCGCAACGATGAGCTAGGAGGCGCGGATGGCCTCCGCCGCCCTGCAACCCGCGATAATCCTCGTCGAGCCGCAGCTTTCCGAAAACATCGGGACAGCCGCACGCGCCATGGCGAACTTCGGACTGACCGACCTCAGGCTGGTGAAGCCGCGCGAGGGCTGGCCGAGCCAAAAGGCGCGATCGGCGGCCGCCAGCGCCGATCATGTCATTGACCGGGTTCGCGTTTTCGACCGCCTCGAAGATGCGCTCGCCGGCCTCGGCTTCGTCTACGCGACGACGGCGCGGATGCGCGAAGTGGCCAAGGCGGTGGTCGGGCCGCACGAGGCCGCCGCGGCAACGGTGGCGCGAGCCGGTCAGGCAAGCATGACGGGCGTGCTGTTCGGGCGCGAGCGCACCGGGCTCAACAACGAGGAAGTCTCGCTCGCGGACGAGATCCTGACGCTGCCGGTCGATCCCGACTTCTCCTCGCTCAACATCGCGCAGGCGGTGCTGATCTTCGCCTATGAGTGGCGGCTGGCGTCGATCGGGCCGGCGCTGCCGTTCGCTTCGACCATCGCCGAGCCGGCGCCGCGCGAGCAGCTCATCGCCATGTTCGAGCATCTGGAGGCGGCGCTGGAAGACGCCGGCTTCTTCCGGCCGAGCGAGAAGCGGCCGCACATCACGCTCGCGATCCGCGCCATGCTGCAGCG
>DASZQY010000237.1:0-2862 GCA_035549395.1 Bauldia sp. | reverse complement strand
GTACGGCGACGACGTTGCGCCCGCCGGGTGCCGCGCTGTCCGCCTTGTCCTGGAAACTCATGCCAATCGCGACTGACGCGTGCTGCCCTGAATTCGCCGGTCCACTCGCTGCCGAGTAGGCGGCGAGAGGAACTGGCCGCGTCCCCTTCCTATCACACCGCCGTCATTGGCGCTCTCAATTCGTCACGGCGCGCCTCAGCGTTAATGCGCGGAACTGACGGCGAACAAAGGGAGGGCGAATCGATGCGCGCCAGCCCGGTCTCAATCTGTTCCCGAAAACGCACGGCGCAGATGGGGTCGCGATGGTTGTCGGTCAACCATCGACCGCCGGATTTTCCTTTTGCTTCAGCGTGTTGCTGAACCGGCCGCTTACGTTGACGGACCCTTCCAGGGCCCGCCGAACGTCTGTGGAACGTCTGTGGATAACTTGTGGATAAGGCGGCCGGCTCAGTCGACGCTCGCCTGCTGCTCGTCGACTGTCTCGAAGGTACGGGCGTTGATCACCAGGTCGCCTACCTTCGTGCCGATCAGCACATGGTCCGGCACCATGTAGCGGGTCCCGGGCACCGCCGAGAGCCACACCTCGAGGCGCGTGTTATCGGCCATGTAGGTGACGGAGTCGTCGCTGGTGCGGTGGCCCGCGACCGGCACGTAGCGCGCGGCGCAGACGTAAACGTCGGCGCCGTCGCTGCCGGAACGCTTCTCCTTGTAAGAAAGACGGACGTCATAGCGCTTCCAGCCGTCGAACACGCGCACCGTACGGTTGCACACCGACGCGCTGGCCGCTCCCGGCTTGTCCAAGGCGACGATAAAGGCGCCGACCGGATCGACCACGTTCTGCCGCGCATCCGGCGGGAACGGAACGCGATCGTCTTCCTTTGGCAGGTTGGGCAGTGCCTGCAGCCCGATTACCGAGCCTCCGCGCATCGTCATGCTGACGCTGGTGTCGAAGCCGCTGTCATTGGTTTCGAGATTGTACGAGGCAGGCACGATGGTGTCGCCGAGGATGCGTCCGGCGCCGGCGAGGGTTGCCGATGCGTCGGAGACGAAGCGAGTGATGCCGTAGGTCGAGCCGGTGATCGCGGCCGCATAGCCGCGGTCGGTAAACCGTGCCTTGACCTCGGCGCGGCCGATGGCGAGGCCCGAGATGCTGATGATGTAAACCGCGTGGAGCGTCGTCTGCGGCGGGGACGAGGAGAGAGCGACGGCGGCAGGCAGCGGCGCGAGTGCGGCGAGGGCCAGCGCGGCGGCCGCAACAGCGCGACGGCCAGCGGCCACAGCAATGGTGGTTGCGTTCACGCCCATCGACCCCGCGGTTTCATGGGAGCTGCCGGCGGCACCGGCCAATCACCCGAATCTAGGTGGCTGTGGTTAACAGGGGCATACTTATGCCAGTTCGTGGCCATCGTCATCTTTGCCATGGGGGGCATGGGGATTTGGCGGTTTCCCTTGGGCTGCGCTTGACGCCGCCGCCAGCGCCCCCTATACGAACGCGGCCTTGCGAGCTGCCCGATAGCAAACCTTCGGGCGCCTCAGGCTCATCCGACAGGACGATCGAAGGACTTTCACGATGTCGCGGCGTTGCGAACTTTCCGGCAAAGCGGTGCAGTCTGGCCACAGCGTCAGCCATGCCAACAACAAGACCAAGCGCCGTTTCCTGCCCAATCTCAATCAGGTTTCGCTGATCAGCGACGCGCTGAAGCAGACCGTCCACCTGCGTGTTTCTTCGCATGCCCTGCGCTCGGTCGAGGCGCGCGGTGGCCTTGATGCCTACCTGCTCAAGGCGCGCGACAGCGAGTTGTCGCCGCGGGCGCTGAAGCTCAAGCGCCAGATCGCAGGCAAGGTAGAGAAGGCCGCTTCGTAAGCGGATCCCGGCCTGTCCCGAAAAGATCAACGGTGCCCGCGGGCGCCGTTTTCATTTGGGTGCTGCGGCCGCGTCAGAAGTGCAGGTTGAGGCCTGCGCGGACCGTGTTGATGTCGTCGTCTCCGGTCGCGGCGTATTGCGCTCCGTCGTACCACGTGTGGTCGCCATGATGGGTGTACAGATATTCGATGCGTGCGCTGAGGTTCTGGGTCAGCGCCTGCTCGATGCCGCCACCCGCCGTCCATCCCGACAGCGTCGCATCGTCGGAGAGGTTGCCCTCGGTCGACGTCACGGTCGTGTGCGCCCCGGCATATCCCGCGGCGCCGTAAATCAGCGTCTGTCCAAAGGCAAACCCGAGCCGCCCACGCAGATTGTAGGCGAGGTTGGTATTGGAACTCACCGTCTGGTCCGGTCCGTCGTTTATGTTCGCCAGGTTGTCGGGGACCGTATCGGTGATGTTGGCGAACGTCACGTCGGCTTCTGCTCCCACGACCAGTCCGCTGGCGAACTGATAATTGATGCCGCCTTCGAAGCCGCCGCCCCAGCCTTGCGGGTTCATCGGGTTGATCGTGACTGGCATCGTGTTGTCATAAGTCTGGGCGGCATGCCCCCATGAGTAACCGCCCTGGATGCCAATGTAGGGGCCTGTCCATGAATAGACGGGCGAATCTGCAAAAGCTGGCGTGAACGTGGCGACGGCAAGGAGCGTCGCCACGCAAAAAGTGATTCCTTTCATCAGCGCGGCCTCGATTTGCGCGACTCAGTCAGCGTAATACGCCAAACGTGTATTGACTGTTACATGCACGCAACTACGAGGGGAAAGCTGCCGCGCCGCGCAACTATCTCGCTCACGGCGCCGGCAGCGCGAATTGCAGCAGCACCGTCCGCTGCAGGAGGCTCTGGTTGTCGTCCGAGATCAGGGTGAGCAGCGTCTCGCCGTTCGGGCCCGGCCGCGCCGCGAGCCCCTCCATGTTGTCGATGTCGTCGCCGTCGTCGGC
>DASZQY010000236.1:0-2903 GCA_035549395.1 Bauldia sp. | reverse complement strand
CCGCCAACATCGGCATGTTCAGCGCCGATGTCGTCGGCAACGACTGGACCGGCATTACCGCCAACCAGATCCGGCTCGATGTCCTGAAGGGCCTGCGTCTGCATCACGGCGGCATCGTCATGCTGCATGACATCAAGAAGGCGACGGCCAGGATGCTGCCCGAGCTGCTCGCCGACATGAAAGCCGCGGGCTATCACGTCGTCGCCCTCGTCCCCGCCGCGCCGCCGACGAGCTGAGCCGCCTGCGGCCATTGCCGGGCTTGCACCCCTCCCGCCTCCGGGGATTTACTGGCCGCGCGGACCGTTGGTATGGACGGCACCGCGGGAGGAGCAGGTGATGTCTGACGGCAAGGTTTATCCGGTCTCACCGGCGTGGGCGAAGCGTGCCTGGGTCGATGACGCGAAGTACCGCGCCATGTATCAGCGCTCGGTCGACGATCCCGACGGCTTCTGGGCCGAGCACGGCAAGCGCGTCGACTGGATCAGGCCGTTCACCCGCGTCAAGAACACCAGCTACGCGCCGCCCGTCTCGATCAAATGGTTCGAGGACGGCACCCTCAACGTCTCCGCCAATTGCCTCGATCGCCATCTCGCCAACCGCGGCGACCAGACCGCGATCCTGTGGGAGCCTGACGATCCGGGCGGCCAGGTGCGGCGCCTCACCTACCGCGATCTCCACCGCCAGGTCTCGATCTTCGCCAACGTCCTGAAGAAGATGGGCGCCAAAAAGGGCGACCGCGTCACCATCTACCTGCCGATGATTCCGGAGACGGCGGTCGCCATGCTCGCCTGCGCCCGCATCGGCGCCATCCATTCGGTCGTCTTCGGCGGCTTCTCGCCCGACAGTCTCGCCGGCCGCATCGACGATTGCCGCTCGAAACTCGTCATCACGGCCGACGAGGGCCTGCGCGGCGGCAAGAAGGTGCCGCTGAAGCACAACACCGACGAGGCGCTGGCCAAGTCGCTCGGCGACGAGCAGGTCATCGTCATCCGCCACACCGGCGGCGCCGTCGCCATGCACGAAGGCCGCGACTTCTGGTACCACGAGCTCGCCGAGGGCGTGTCGGCGGATTGCCCGCCCGAGGAGATGAGCGCCGAGGATCCGTTGTTCATCCTCTACACCTCGGGCTCGACTGGCAAGCCGAAGGGCGTTCTCCACACCACCGGCGGCTATCTCGTCTGGGTGTCGATGACCCACCAGTACGTCTTCGACTACCACGACGGCGACATCTACTGGTGCGCCGCCGACGTCGGCTGGGTCACCGGCCATTCCTACATCGTCTACGGCCCGCTAGCGAACGGCGCCGTCACCGTCATGTACGAAGGCGTCCCCAACTACCCGACGCCGTCGCGCATCTGGGAGATCGTCGACAAGCACAGGATCAACATCGTCTACACGGCGCCGACCGCTCTGCGTTCGCTGATGGGCGCCGGCGACGACTACGTGAAGAAGACGTCGCGCGCCTCGATCCGCCTGCTTGGCACCGTCGGTGAGCCGATCAATCCGGAAGCCTGGGAGTGGTATCACCGCGTCGTCGGCGAGGAGCGCTGCCCGATCGTCGACACCTGGTGGCAGACGGAAACCGGCGGCATCCTCATCACGCCGCTGCCCGGCGCCACGGCCCTGAAGCCCGGCTCCGCCACGCGTCCCTTCTTCGGCGTCAAGCCGGCGCTGGTCGATGCCAACGGCACGCGCGTCGAGGGCGCCGGTGCCGGTAACCTGATCCTCACCGACTCGTGGCCGGGCCAAATGCGCACCGTCTACGGCGATCACCAGCGCTTCGTCGATACTTACTTCAAGACCTATCCCGGCAGCTACTTCACCGGCGACGGCTGCCGCCGCGACGAGGACGGCTACTGGTGGATCACGGGCCGCGTCGACGACGTCATCAACGTCGCCGGCCATCGCCTCGGCACCGCCGAGGTCGAATCGGCGCTGGTCGCTCACCCCAAGGTGTCGGAGGCGGCCGTCGTCGGCTACCCGCACGCCATCAAGGGCCAGGGCATCTATGCTTACGTCACCCTCATGGCCGGCGAGGCGTCCACCGACGATCTCCGCAAGGAGCTGGTCAACTGGGTGCGCAAGGAGATCGGCCCGATCGCCTCGCCCGATCTCATCCAGTTCGCTCCCGGCCTGCCCAAGACCCGCTCCGGCAAGATCATGCGCCGCATCCTGCGCAAGATCGCCGAGGACGATTACGGCGCGCTCGGCGACACCTCGACGCTCGCTGATCCCGCCGTCGTCGACGACCTGGTCAAGAACCGCCAGAACCGCGGCAAGCCGGCCTAGCCTCCCCCAAACCGCGCCTCTCCCAAACCGCAGGAGACACCGCCCGCATTCCCACAGGAAAGCACCGCCCGGATTCCCTCTCCCCGGAGGGGAGAGGGTTAGGGTGAGGGGGTAAAGAGGGTGAGGGAAAGGAGCGTGAGGGGGTAAAAGGTGACGGGGTAAAGGCCGCGCGGGCACTCCCTCCCGTTCCGGGGAGGGTGGTCCGAGCGAAACGGAGGACCGGGCTTCCTCCTTCGCCGGCAACTACCGCAGCTTCGTGCTCGCCACCGGGCACCAGTCGGCGCGCGGCCCGTTGCCGTCATAGCTGTGGGCCAGCCCGCCCTTGAGCATGGCCGCGCCAAGGTCCACGCCCGCCGCATTGGCGACATTGGCGTCCACCCGCCCGCCGTACTTGTCGTAGGCGACGTTGGTCAGGCGGATGGTGTCGCCGGCGAGCCGCGCCAGTTGCTGGCGCGCCTCTTCGGCCATGGCTTTCTCGGCCGCGCACGTCGTGTGCAGTTCCGGCGTGTCGATGCCGCGGATGCGCACATGCATGGCGACGCTGGTGCCCAGCCATACGGCCGCCTCGAACGCGCTCGTGTCGCCGTCGAGGACCTCGACGACGTGCGCGTTGA
>DASZQY010000235.1:0-13471 GCA_035549395.1 Bauldia sp. | reverse complement strand
GCGGCGTTCGCCGTCTTCGACCGTCTGCTCGCGCGCATGCCGGCCGGTGTCCAGCTTTTCGCGTTGCTGCAATCGAACCGGCAGCTGCTCGGCCTGCTGGCGATGGTGCTGGGCACGGCGCCGCGGCTGGCGGAAACCATCGTGCAGCGCGCGCATGTGCTGGACGCGCTCCTCGATCCGGCTTTTTTCGGCAGCCTTCCGAGCAAGGAGGTGCTGGCCGGGCGGCTGGCGCGCACTCTCGGCGAGGCGCGATCGTTCGAAGACGTGCTCGATCGGGCGCGCATCTTCGGCCAGGAGCAGGCGTTTCTGATCGGGGTCAGGGTACTGGCCGGCACGGTTGGCGTGCGCAGCGCCGGATATGCTTTCAGCGATCTTGCCGACGTGTTGCTGGCGGCGCTGCTCGAGGCGGTGCGGCGCGAATTCGCCTCTGCCCATGGTCACATGAAGCGCGGAGCGGTCGCGCTCGTCGCCATGGGGCGGCTGGGAGCGCGCGAGATGACCGCCGCTTCCGACCTCGATCTGCTGCTGCTCTACGATTTTGACGAGAAGACCTCGGCGTCCGATGGCAAACGACCACTGCCGGGCGCCCAGTACTTCGCGCGGCTGACGCAACGGCTGATCGGGGCGATCTCTGCGCCAACCGGGGAGGGCAGCCTGTACGCCGTCGATCTCCGGCTGAGGCCGTCGGGCAACTCCGGTCCCGTCGCCACGCACATCGATGGTTTCACGCATTACCAGGCGCACGATGCATGGACGTGGGAGCACATGGCTCTCACCAGGGCGCGAGTGGTCGCCGGTGACGCCGCGCTGGTGAAGCGGGCGACGAAGGTCATCGGCGACATCATTTCCGCGCGCCGCGACCCCGAGAAGGTCACTGCAGACGTGCTGGAAATGCGCGGCATGGTGGAGGATGCCAAAGGCGGCGCGGGCGCGTGGGACCTGAAGCAGGCGCCGGGCGGGCTGGTCGACATCGAGTTTGTCTGCCAGGCACTGCAGCTCACCCATGCGGCGAAGCATCCGGAGATCGTGACGACTGAAACCGAGCTATCGCTGGAAGCCGCGGCCAAGGCCGGATTGGTGGCGCCCCGCGAAGCCGACATCCTTCTTCCCGCGCTCCGGCTCTATCACACGCTGTTCCAGATCCTCCGGCTCTGCGTCGACGGCATATTCGATCCTGCACAGGCGCCGAACGAGCTGCTGACGCGCCTCGCGGCGGCGGCAGACCTGCCCGACTTCGCAACGCTCGATGCCCACCTGCGGGAAACCGAGAAGGCGGTGCGGGCAAGCTTCGAGCGGGTAGTGGGGAAGATGAAGCCGTAGGCGCAGGCATCACCCCCGCCGGAATGACGGACAGGAAGTGGCTGCTACGCCGCCGTCCTGTTCCGCTGCCGCGTGTCCTGGCCCAACGGCAGCCGCACCGCGACGATCGTGCCCTTGCCCTCGCGCGAGCGGATGCGCATGGCGCCGCCGTGCAATCCCGCCTGTGACGAGGCGATCGCGAGGCCGAGGCCAGAACCGCGGTGGTTCTTCGTGAACTGGTTGGAGACCTGCTCGAACGGGCGGCCGAGCTTGGTCAGCGCTTCGCGTGGAATGCCGATGCCGGTATCGGCCACGACAAAGAACACCGCGCCACCGACGGCGCGCGCCCGCACACGGATGCGCCCCCCGGAAGGCGTGAACTTCACCGCGTTGGACAACAGGTTGAGCATGATCTGCGTCAGCGCCCGGCGGTCGCCGCGCAGCGCCAGGCCGGGCGCGATCTCCGGAATCACTTCGATCTGCTGAGCCGTCGCCATGGTCGAGACGACCCGGATCGCGTCCTCGGCGAGGGCATCGAAGGCGATGTCCTCGGGATGGAGAAGCATGCGGCCCGCCTCGATCCGCGACATGTCGAGCACGTCGTTGATGACGCCGAGCAGGTAGGTGCCGCTCTGATGGATGTCCTGACAGTACTCGGCGTACTTCGCAGCACCAAGCGGCCCGAACAGGCCCGACTCCATGATCTCCGAGAAGCCGATGATGGCGTTAAGCGGGGTGCGCAGTTCGTGGCTGATGTTGGCCAGGAATTCAGATTTCGTGCGGTTCGCCGCCTCGGCACGATCCTTCTCTTCGGCGTATTTCTCGGCGAGCTCGACCATCTGCTGCGCCTGCGTCTCCAGCTTCTGCCGCGACTGGCGCAGATCGGCGATGGTCGCCATCAGCCGCCGTTCGCCTTCGATGAGACGGCCCTCGTGGCGCTTGAGCTGCGTGATGTCCGTGCCGACCGAGACGAAGCCGCCGTCCTTCGTGCGGCGTTCGTTGATCTGCAGCCAGCGGCCATCCTCCAGCTGCAGCTCGAACGAGCGCGAGCCGTCCTCGGGCTTGTCGCCGGCAACGACCTGGGAACGGACCAGCGGCTTGCGGCCGGCGGCGATGACGTCGGCGTAAGCGGCCCCGGGCTGGAGCACCGAATCCGGGATGCCGTGAAGCTGCTGGTATTTCGAATTGCACATCACCAGGCGGTTTTCGGCATCCCACAGCACAAAGGCTTCCGACACCGTCTCGATGGCGTCGCGGAGCCGGATGTCGGCGGTCTTCGACCGCTCGACCAGGCGCATCTGCTCGGTCACGTCGACGGCGATGCCGATGAGGTGTGGCTCGGCCGTATCCGCCCCGGTGAGCTCGGCACGGGCGCGGAGCCAGATCCAGCGCCCGTCTTCGTGACGCATGCGGAACATGCGGTCGATGGTTGTCTCACCGCCGGTGTAGAGCGACTCGACCAGCTTCATGAGATCGGCGTCCTCGGGATGAATAAGGGCGCTGACTTCGCTGTACGCGAGGAGCGAGTCGCGCGGCGCCAAGCCAATGAGCTCGAACATCGAGCGTGACCAGAACATGCGCCCGCGAGCGAGATCCCAATCCCACAAGCCGCAGCGACCGCGCATCAGCGCCGTTTCGAAGTGGGCCTGGGTCTCGGCGTAAATGCGATCGGCTTCCGCGGCGCGGCTGACCTGGGCGAAATAGCCGTAGAGAATGACGAGCAGGATCGCGCTCGTGCCAACGAATATCGTGACGTTGAGGGACACGTCCGACCGCCAGCCGGCAAAGACATACGCGGTCGGCTGGACCACGGCGACGAAGCCAAGCGGGTCGGGCAATTCATGCGCAGCGGCAAAAGCCTCGACGCCATCCGGGAGCGTGATCTCCAGCACGCCGGCGCGGCTGCCGAAGGTGGTAAGGGGCTGCGCATCGCCGAGCACGTCGCCAAGCTGCATGCCCTGGCGGTATGTCATGCCGGGCGACGACGCGATGATCTTGCCGTTGCCATCGGCAAGGTAGATCTCGCGACCGCCATCGGTGGCGCCTGCGGGAAGGGCATCGGCAAAGCGGTTGAGGACATCGTTTGCCGACAGCGGACTGGTCGTGGATTCGTCCACGAACGAGGCGGCGACCACGTCTCCCAGCATGGCGATCGTGCGGCGGGCGGCCTGATCGTCATCGTTGTGCTCGATATAAAGCTCAAGCACGCGTGCCAGGCCGACGATGACCAGGAATACAAAGATGAGGATCGGGACCAGGCGGCGCAGCCACGGCTCGGCGGCGAGGAGCTTCTGGTAGGCCGGGTGAGCGAGCAGCTTGGCGTGGCCGGGGACGGCTATCCGGCGCCCGAATCCGCCTCCCGAAAAAGGCAAACGCCTAGCCATTGACGGACCAGCCGCCGCGGCCCGCGCCATGCGAGACCCCATCGTTTCGCCAAATGATTTTCGGGATGCGCCACGTCCGAATCACTGCATTTGAATCGACGCGAATCGCATTGTCCAGACCGTAAATGATTTATTTACGGCGACCGGTCTCAGGCGAGCGTCCGGGTCACTATGTCGAGCGTATCCGAAGACAATTCAGAGACTTGCGCGATGCGGCGCAGCGCCCGTTCGGCGGCGGCGCGGCGTTTCGGCTCAAGCGCACGCCACGAACGGAAATTGACGAGCAGGCGTGCAGCGGTCTGCGGATTGCGCCGATCGAGGTCGACGATGAAGCCGGCCACGAAATCGAAGCCCGCACCATCGGCGCGATTGAACTGCGTCTGGTTGCCGCCGGCGAAGGTACCGACAAGCGCACGGATACGGTTCGGATTCGACATCGAGAACGACGGGTGAGTGAGCAGGGCGCGAACACGGTCCAGTGTTTCGGGCGCCGGCACGGACGCTTCGAACATCAGCCACTTGTCGAGGACGAGCGCGTCGTCGCGGTAGCGGTCGTGGAAATCGTCGAGGAGAGGCAGCCGCTCGGGACGTGCCGCCCCGACCAGCGAACCCAGCGCGGCGGAGCGATCGGTCATGTTGTCGGCGCCGTGGTAGCGCGCTACGAGTGCAGCGACGGCGGCGGCATTGCCGTTGGCGGCGGCGAGATCCAGCGCGGCGTTGGCCAGCGCGCGGCGACCGGCCGAGGCGGCGTCGGGTGCGAACGGACCGGAGGTGCGCATGCGTGCCGCAACCTCGGCCAGGCGGGAACCAATGCGGTCTGCGATCGCAGCCCGGATGAAGTTTCGCGCCACCACGATCGCATCCGGGTCTATGTCGCGGCCGATCTCGCGGGCAATGTCGGCTTCGCTCGGCAACTGCAGCACCTGCGCCCGGAAGGCCGGCTCCAATCCATCGTCATCCGCGATAGTCCCCAGCGCGTCGATGAAGTCGGCGTCGGCGGCAACTGTCTTCCCGGCTCCGGCCGCAGCGGTCCCGGCAATCAGACCGCGCAACGCGAGCGTCTGGGCCGCCTGCCAGCGGTTGAAGGAATCCGCGTCCGTGCGGACGAGGAACAGCAGGTCCGCGGGTGGCGTATCGATATCGAGCCGCACCGGCGCCGAGAAGCCGCGCAGCAACGACGGGACCGGGCGCGTGGAGACGCCGTGGAACACGAGGGTCTGTTCGGCGGCGGTGAGGTGGATGACATCGCCGGTGACATCGGCGCCCTCGACTTTCTCGTAGGCGAGATCGGCCCCGTTCTGGCCGACAAGGCCAAAGCGCACGGGAACGTGCAGGGCGCGCTTTACCGGCTGACCGGGAGTCGGCGGCGTCGCCTGCGACAGGGACAGGGTGTAGGTTTGCGCCTTCGGATCGTAGGCTCCGGCGGCCGTGACGCGCGGCGTGCCTGCTTGCTGGTACCAGAGCTTGAACTGGCTAAGGTCTGCGCCGGTGGCGTCGGCAAAGGATGCGAGGAAATCCTCGATGGTCACGGCCTGGCCGTCATGACGCTCGAAGTAGAGGTCCATGCCGGCGCGGAAGCCGGCATCGCCGAGCACCGTCTTCAGCATGCGCACCACTTCGGCGCCCTTTTCGTAGACGGTCGGCGTGTAGAAGTTGTTGATCTCGTGATACGTCTCGGGGCGCACCGGATGGGCGAGCGGGCCGGCATCTTCCGGAAACTGGCGCGCCTGCAGCGTGCGCACATCGGCGATGCGCTTGACGGGGCGCGAGCGGACGTCTGACGAGAATTCCTGGTCGCGATAGACGGTGAGGCCTTCCTTCAGGCAAAGCTGGAACCAGTCGCGGCAGGTGATGCGGTCGCCAGTCCAGTTGTGGAAATACTCGTGGGCGATGACGCCTTCGATCAGCCCGAAGTCGATGTCGGTGGCGGTGTCGGGATTGGCCAGCACGTACTTGTCGTTGAAGACGTTGAGGCCCTTGTTCTCCATCGCGCCCATGTTGAAGTCCGACACGGCGACGATGTTGAAGACATCGAGGTCATACTCGCGGCCGAAGGCGGTCTCGTCCCAGCGCATGGAGCGCTTCAGGGCTTCCATGGCGTAACTGCAGCGGGCTTCCTTGCCGTGCTCGCAATAGATGCCGAGCGCGACGTTCCGGCCCGAGGCCGTGACAAAGGTGTCGTGAATGGAGCCGAGGTCGCCGGCAACCATCGCGAACAGGTAGGACGGCTTCGGGAAGGGATCGTACCAGACCGCGAAGTGGCGGTCCGTGCCCTTGATGTCGCCCGACGAGGTGAGGTTGCCGTTGGAAAGCAGCACCGGCGCCGAGGCTTTCGGAGCTTCGATGCGCGTGGTGTAGACGGCAAGCACGTCCGGGCGGTCGAGGAAGTAAGTGATGCGCCGGAACCCCTCGGCTTCGCACTGGGTGCAGTAAGTGCCGCTCGACCGGTACAGCCCCATCAGCTTGGTGTTGGCGGTCGGGTTGATCTCGGTCTCGATCGACAGCGAGAAGGCGGCGCGCGGCACGTTGCGCACCACGAGGCGCTGCGGCGTGGCTTCGTACTGACCGGGCGAGAGCGGTGTGTCGTTCAGAGCGATCGAAACCAGCTCCAGCTCGTCGCCGACGAGGACGAGATCGGCCGCTTCGCTGTTCGGCCGGAGCGCGAGCCGCGCGGTCACCCGCGCTGCGTCGGGGTGGAGCCGAAACGTGAGGTCGACCGTGTCGATAAGGAATTCCGGCGGGCGGTAGTCTTCAAGGCGCACGGGCGCCGTTTCGGTCTTCATGACTGGCACACTGACAATGGAGTGGAGGCGGCTTTGTGACCTATTCCGCACCCGCGTGCAAACGCCGCGAATTTGGTTGCGCGCCCTGGAGTGGCGGTTCGCTGATGGGCGTCCCTCTATTTAAGTCGCACAAATGACCAGGACAGTCTCATCTGCTAACCCATTGCGAATTAACGACTAAGGCTGGCCGCGGCAGTCTGCGTGACGGTTCCATGCGCAAACAAAATTGCATTGGCTGAGCGGTCGCGATAAGCCATTGAAGGGAAACCGTCATGCCGCGTACCACCCTCCACGACGTCGCCCGCACTGCGGGCGTCAGCCTCGCTACCGTCGATCGCGTGTTGAACCGCCGGCCAGGCGTTCACGCCGATACGGTCGAACGCGTGCAGGCAGCCGTCGACCTGCTCAAGTACCGCCCGGACCGTATCGCCGCGCGCCTCGCGCGCGGCCGTGACCATCATTTCCGCTTCGTCCTGCCCGTCGGTGAAAACGCCTTCATGCAAATGCTCGAGCGTGAGGTACGCGCCGCAGCCGATCGCTTCGCGGAGGAGCGGGTGCAGATCGCCATCACCCACGTCGACGTATTCGATGGCGATGTCCTCGCCCGTGCGCTGGAGGATCTGACCGGCAGGGTCGACGGCGTCGCCGTCGTTGCGCTCGACCATCCGCGGGTCCGCGAGGCGATCGACGAACTTACCGCGGCTGGCATCCCGGTGGTCACGCTGGTCTCGGACGTGCCGCGCGCCAACCGCGCCCACTACGTCGGCGTCGACAACTCTGCCGCTGGCCGCACAGCCGCAACGCTGCTCGGCCGCTTCCTCGCCGGCCGTACCGGCAAGGTCGGGCTGATCGCGGGCTCGGTGGCCCTGCGCGACCACATCGAACGGCAACTGGGCTTCGAGCAGGTCATGAGCCGTGACTTCCCGGCCTTTCAGGTGCTGCCGATCCGCGAGGGCCGCGACGACGATGCGCGCGCCGAGGCGCTGTGCACCGAGTTGCTGCGCGAGCATCGCGATCTGGTCGGCATCTACAACATCGGGGCTGGAACCGCCGGCGTCGTCGCTGCACTGGAGGCGGCGGGACGGGCGGCCGATACGGTGCTCATTGCCCATGATCTGACGACCTTCAATCGCAAGCACCTGATCCGCGGCACGATCGACGCGATCGTCAACCAGGACGCCGGCCACGAGGCCCGCAGCGCGACGCGGC
Organism: Bauldia sp.; assembly: GCA_035549395.1. Classification (GTDB taxonomy): domain Bacteria; phylum Pseudomonadota; class Alphaproteobacteria; order Rhizobiales; family Kaistiaceae; genus DASZQY01. Next base: position 5,796 of record DASZQY010000235.1, on the reverse strand, counting down.
TGCTTCTCGCCGAGCGCGAGGGCAGCCCGTTTCATCCGGGTCAGGAACGCATTCGTATCGACATTTTCCTGCGCGAAAACTTGCCGTAAGCGGCGGCGGACGGGGAGGGGTTTTGGCGTATCTCGGACTGGATGTCGGCACCTCGTCGGTGAAAGCTGTGCTTATCGACGACGAGCAGCGTGTGCTTGGCAGCGAGACCGCTCCGCTGGCCGTGCAGCGTCCGCATGCCGGCTGGTCCGAGCAGGATCCGGAATCCTGGTGGACGGCAACCGAAAAGGCAATGGCAGCGCTTGCGGCGAGAAACCGGGCCGCCGTTTCCGCGATCAAAGGCATCGGCCTCTCCGGTCACATGCACGGCGCGACGTTGCTCGATGCCGCGGACCGGCCTCTCAGGCCGTGCATCTTGTGGAACGACGTGCGCTCGGCCGAGGAGGCGGCGGAGCTCGATCGCAATCCGATCTTCCGCAAGCTCACCGGCAACATCGTCTTCCCCGGGTTCACGGCGCCGAAGCTGGTCTGGGTGGCGCGGCACGAACCTGATGTCTTCGCCAAAGTCGCGACGGTGCTGCTGCCAAAGGATTACGTGCGGCTGAAGCTGACCGGCGATCGCGCTTCCGAGATGTCGGATTCGGCCGGCACGTCATGGCTGGATGTCGCGAAGCGCGAATGGAGCGACGAGCTGCTGGCGACAACGAAGCTCAGCCGCAAGCAGATGCCGAAGCTATACGAGGGGTCGGAGCCGACCGGGCGGCTCCGTCCCGAGCTGGCGAGCGCGTGGGGGATCGCCGGCGAGCCGGTAGTCGCCGGCGGTGGCGGCGACAACGCGGCTTCGGCCTGCGGAGTCGGCGTCGTCCGGCCGGGCACCGCGTTCGTGTCGCTGGGCACGTCCGGTGTCCTGTTTGTTTCCAACGCGCGCTTCTCGCCAGACCCCGAAACCGCCGTCCACGCCTTCTGTCACGCCGTGCCGAACACCTGGCACCAGATGGGCGTGATCCTGTCGGCGGCGGGCGCGCTGGAGTGGCTGGCGGGTGTCTTTGGCACTGGCGCCGGAGAATTGACCAAACCGCTGGAGGATGATCGCAAGGGGCCGGGTGCAGTCTGGTTCCTGCCGTACCTCGGCGGCGAGCGCACGCCTCACAACGATGCCAGCATCCGCGGCTGCTTCGCCGGCCTGAGCTACGATACGGACCGCACCGAGCTGACCCGCGCTGTCCTCGAGGGTGTCGCCTTCGCCTTCGCCGATAGTCTCGCGGCGCTGCGCACGGCCGGCGCCACCGTGACGCGAGCGCTCGCCGTGGGTGGGGGCTCGCGTTCGGCCAAGTGGCTGCGCATCATCGCAAACACCCTCGACATCGCGATTGACGTGCCGGAGGAGGGCGACTTTGGCGCCGGCCTGGGAGCGGCGCGCCTTGGCCTGATCGCGGCGAGCGGCGCCGATCCGTTCGCAGTCTGCGCGCCGCCCAGGATCGAGCGCACGGTCGAGCCCGACAAGTCCCTCGTTGCTGCCTACGCCACGGCCCACACCACCTACAAGAAGCTGTATCCCGCCATCAAGGAGGCCACGTCGCCATGAGTTCGCGTTTCTTCGGCCAGGAAAAGCCGATCAAATACAAGGGCCCGAAAGCCGCCGGCGATGCGCTGGCCTTCCGCTGGTACGATCCGGACAAGAAGGTTCTCGGCAAGCGCATGGAGGATCATCTGCGCTTTGCCGTCTGCTACTGGCACTCGTTCACGTGGCCGGGCGGCGATCCCTTCGGCGGCGAGACCTTCAACCGGCCGTGGATGCATATGGCTGACGAAATGGAGGCGGCGCGGGCGAAGGCCGATGTCGCCTTCGAAATGTTCCGGCTGCTCAATGTGCCGTTCTTCACCTTTCATGACCGCGACATCGCGCCGGAAGGCAAGACGCTGACGGAATCGAACCGCAACGTGCGCGCCATCGGCGAGGTGTTCGCGAAGAAGATGGAGACGGCGAAGGTCCGTCTGCTCTGGGGCACCGCCAACATGTTCTCCAACCGCCGCTACATGGCGGGGGCCGCGACCAATCCCGACCCCGATGTGTTCGCCTATGCCGCAGCGCAAGTGAAGAATGCGCTGGAGCTGACCCACGAACTCGGCGGCGCCAACTATGTCCTGTGGGGCGGACGCGAAGGCTACGAGACGCTGCTCAACACCGACATAAAGCGTGAGCTCGACCAGTTTGGCCGTTTCCTCACCATGGTTGTCGAGCACAAGAACAAGATTGGCTTCAAGGGCACGATCTTGATCGAGCCGAAGCCGAAGGAGCCGACCAAGCACCAGTACGACTACGACGTCGGCACAATCTACGGAATGCTGAAGAAGTTTGATCTCGACAAGCAGGTCAAGATCAACATCGAGCAGAACCACGCCATCCTCGCGGGCCATACGTTCGAGCACGAGCTGCAGCTGGCGGCGGCACTGGGCATCCTGGGCTCGATCGACATCAACCGCGGCGACTATCTGCTGGGTTGGGACACCGACCAGTTCGCCATGAACATTCCGGAGTTGGTCCTGGCTTGCCTGGCGATCGTTGCGGCCGGAGGTCTTGGTACCGGCGGTTTCAATTTCGACGCCAAGATCCGCCGCCAGTCGATCGATCCGGACGATCTGCTGATCGCGCACGTCGGTTCGATGGACGCCTGTGCGCATGGCCTGCTGATCGCCGAGCGGATCATCAATGACGGCAAGCTCAAGCAGTTCATCGAGGACCGTTATGCCGGCTGGAGCGGCAAGGAGGGCAAGGCCATTCTCGCCGGGAAGCGGACGCTGGACGACATGTCGAACTACGTGCTCAATCGCAAGATCGAGCCGCAGCCGAAGAGCGGCAAGCAGGAATACCTCGAGAGCCTGATCAACAGCTATCTCTGAGGAAGCCGCGGGGAGGACAGAAAATGGTCAAGGCATTCGAACCGAAGTTCATGAAGGTCGGCGTGCTTACCGCCGCTCTCCAGGAGCTGACGCCGCGCAACGTCCGCGACCCCGATCCGGACAAGGCGATCGAGGAATGGCTCGACTTCGCCCGGGAGCTCGGCGTCCACTACATCCAGCTTTCCGCGGCGCTGCATCCCTCGGAATCGGACATTCCTGCCGAGGCAATGCTCGATCCGGTCGCCAACACGCTCGATCTGCGCAAGCCCTTTGACAAGGCTCGCGCGGCGCGGGTCGCGGCGGCGATGAAGGCGACCGGCGTCACGCTGTCGGACGTCGGCTACTTCGACAACATGCTCCACCACGACAAAGCGATCCGCCAGAAGAAGATCGACTTCATGGTGCGTGCCATGGACGCCGCGGTGCTGCTCGGCACAGACGCGGTGTGCGGATTCGTCGGCCGCAACCAGCAGCACTCGCTCGACCAGAATCTCGGCGATTTCGAGCAGCAGTTCGTCCCGCTGCTGCAGGCCGCCAAGGACCGCGGCCTCGTCTATCGCGTCGAGCAGTGCCCGATGCCGGGCTGGACGGTCGGCGACAACTGGCACAACAACATCGCCTATACGCCCGGCGCCTGGATCATGCTCCACCGCATCGCCGAGAAGCACGGCGTCGGCGACCAGTTCCGCATTCACTACGATCCGTCGCACGCGATCCTGATGGGACAGGACACGCGCTCGATCTTCCAGTTCCTGAAGGACGCCGGCTACGGTTTCCTGATCGCCGGCTTCCATGTGAAGGGCCAGGTGATCGATGCCAAGGGCGTCGCCGAATGGGGCTACAACGGCCAGATGATGGGACGCGGCGACTGGAAGAACGGTCAGCCCTCGCCGAACCCCGCCGATCAGGGCAACGCCTGGAAGAAGCAGGTCGTGTTCAGCGAGCACGAACTGCCGGGCACCGCCCGCCACGATCCGCTCGCCTATCTCCAGAATCGCACGGTCGACTGGCTGGACCACCAGCTTGCGGCGCGTGAGCTGCTGCCCATCGACGTTGCCAATACGCACCTCGTCGTCGAGCACGAATATCCACGCGCCCGCGTTCAGGACAAGGCCAAGCTGAAGCCGATCCTTGAAGGCTCGATCGCCTTCACGCGCAAGATCGACGAGGCGGCGGCCTGCATGTACGCGCTGCAAGCCGAGGTGCTGCCGGCGCAGAGTATTCCGGTGCAGGGCTTCGGCCGGCAGGCTTACCGGTCGTAAGGGAGGGCAAGATGGTCGAAGCAAGAAGCGACGCCGGCGTCGGCCGTCGCATTCGTCTTGGCATGGTCGGCGGCGGGCAGGGCGCGTTCATCGGTGCGGTCCACCGCATCGCCTCTCGCATCGATGACAACTACGAGCTGGTGGCGGGCGCGCTCTCGTCCACGCCCAGGAAGGCGATCGATTCCGCGCTCGAAGTCGGTATCCCCCGCGACCGTGCCTACGGCAGTTTCGAGGACATGGCGAAGGCCGAGGCGAAGCGCGCCGATGGCATCGAGGCGGTGGCCATCGTAACGCCAAACCACATGCATGCGCCGGTGGCCAAGGCGTTTCTCAAGGCTGGCATCCACGTCATCTCCGACAAGCCACTCGCGCTGAATGTGAAGGAAGCGAAGGAACTGGTCGCGCTGGCGAAAAAGTCCGGCAAGATTTTCGCCGTGACGCACAACTACACCGGCTACCCCATGATCCGGCAGGCGCGCGCCATGGTCGCTGCCGGCGAGCTGGGCGAACTGCGTGTCGTACAGGCGGAGTACGCGCAGGATTGGCTGACCGAGGCGGTCGAGAAGACGGGGCAGAAGCAGGCGGACTGGCGCACCGATCCGAAGCGCTCGGGCGCCGGCGGCGCGCTCGGCGATATCGGCACGCATGCCTATAACCTCGCGTGCTTCGTCACCGGGCTGACGCTGGACTCGCTGCTGGCTGATCTCACGGCCTTCGTGAAAGGCCGCAAGCTCGACGACAACGACAACGTGCTGCTGCGCTGGAAGGGCGGCGCCAAGGGCATGCTGTGGGCGAGCCAGGTCGCGCCCGGCAACGAGAACGGCCTGACCCTGCGCGTCTATGGCACCAAGGGCGGCCTGTCGTGGAGGCAGGAAGACCCGAACTACCTGTGGTTCACGCCGTTCGGCCAGGCGCCGCGCAAGATCACCCGCGGCGGGGCCGGTTCCAGACCTGAGGCGGCGCGCGTCACGCGCGTGCCGTCCGGCCATCCCGAGGGCTACCTCGAGGGGTTCGCCAACATCTACACGGAGATCGCGCGAGCCATCCGCGCCGCGCGCACCGGCGACAAGCTCGACCCGGCGGTAGTTTTCCCGACGGTTGAGGATGGCCTCAAAGGCATGGAGTTCATCGAGGCGGCGGTGAAGTCCAGCGCCAAGGGCGGCGTCTGGGTGAAGGTCTGACGCGACCTCCTTGCGCTCGGGCGGGCGGCGCTGAATGATGGGACATGAGCACTCCATCTGAACTCGCCCGCGCCATCCGCCAGGGACACGGCAAGGAACCGGCCGATCTTGTCATCACGAACGTCGGCCTGCTCGACATCGTCTATGGCGGCGTGACCGTCACCGACATTGCCATCGCCGGCGACCGCGTTGTCGGCACCTACGAAGAGTACGAGGGCACGCGCGAGATCGACGGCCGCGGACTCTTCGCCGTGCCCGGCTTCATCGACACCCACCTCCACGTGGAATCGTCGCTGCTGACGCCGCTGGAGTTCGACCGCTGTGTGCTGCCGCATGGCGTGACGACCGCGATATGCGACCCGCACGAGATTGCCAACGTGCTCGGCACCGAGGGCATCCGCTATTTCCTTCAGTCAGCCGAAAACACGGCGATGGATCTGAGGGTCAATCTTTCCTCGTGTGTC
>DASZQY010000234.1:0-11147 GCA_035549395.1 Bauldia sp. | reverse complement strand
TCGTCGAGGGGAATCTCCGCGCCCATCTGATTGGCGAGGATCCGGCCGACATCGACGCCATTTGGGACAAGCTCTACGGTCTGACGCGGTGGTATGGCCGCAAGGGTGCCGCGATGACGGCGCTCAGTGGCATCGACATCGCGCTCTGGGACCTCAAGGGCAAGGCGGCGCGGACGCCGGTCTGGAAGCTGCTCGGCGGCACCCACGGGCGCGCGCTGGCCTATGCCAGCGGCATGTTCTGGCATGACGACGTGGGTGAGCTGGAGAAGGAAGCAGTCCGCCACCGCGAGCGTGGCTTCCGCCGCGTGAAGATGCGGCTCGGCCGCTCGTGGGACTATGACACCGAAGCGTTCAAAGCTGCCACACGCGGGATCGGGCGCGATGGCATCGTGCATGTGGATGGTTCGCACCGCTACGAAGAGAATACGGCGGTGCGCTTCGATGCCCTGCTGGCCGAACACAATGCGGCATGGTTCGAGGAGCCGTTCCCGCCGGAGGACGTCGACCGTTACGTCTCGCTGCGCAGGCGCCTGAAGACGCCGCTCGCCGCCGGGGAAAACGAGTTCGGCGTCCAGGGCTTCCGCGAGCTGATCCGGGCCGGTGCCATCGACATCGTCCAAGCCGATGCCTGCCGTTGCGGTGGCATCTCGGAGCTCGTCCGCATTGCCGCGCTGGCGCGCGAGGCCGGTCTGCGGGTCGCTCCCCACACCTGGAGCGATGCCGTCTCGCTGATCGCCAACGCCCATGTCGTTGCGGCGCTGCCGCATGGCCTCACGGTCGAAATCGACCAGACCGGCAACCCGTCGATCGACGAACTGACCGGCGGCCTCACGATCAGGGACGGCTATCTCGAGCTCGGCGACGCGCCGGGCCTCGGCATCGTGCTGAACAAGGATGCGCTGGCGAAGCTCACGATGCCCCGCGACCAGACGATGCCCGACGGCAACTACTCGGACCTCATCTTCGGGCGCCAGCACTACTACGTCGCGCCGCCTTACAAATAGGAGCCTGCGAGTGCGTATCGCCGTCGGTCAGATGTCCTGCGAGTCGAACACGTTCGCGACGTTCCGCTGTGACATCGAGACGGTTCGTTCTACCGGCTATGTGCTGGAGGGCGCCGACGTGTTCACCCTGCGCGGGACGGAGGGGGAAGTGTCCGGCGCGCTCTCCGTCCTGGACAAGGAGAGCGACGTTGAAGTCGTGCCGCTGCTTGCGACACGCTGGAATTCGTCGTCCGTGCTGGAGGCCGAAGCACACGCGATCCTGCGGAGCATGATGCTCGACGCACTGCGCGCTGCCGGGCCTGTCGACGGTGTCTTCCTTTCCTGCCACGGCTCGATGGTTGCTACCGACAGCGACGACCCGGAAGGCTGGCTCGCGGCCAGCGTGCGCGAGATCGTCGGCCCGACCGTGCCGGTGGTCATGACGCTCGACCTGCACGGTAACGTCACCGATCTCATGGTCCGTTCGCTCGATCTCATCGTCGGCTATGAGCACTATCCCCACGACGACACGTTCACGACCGGCCAGCGCGGCGCGCGCTTGCTGCTTTCTACTGCGCGAGGCGAAATTCGGCCGGCGATGTGCCGCGTCGGGCTGCCGATGATCCTGACCGCGTTTCACGCTTCCACGTTCGGCGACGGCGCCTTCGCGCGGCTGGAGCGCGCGGCACGTGAGCTGGAGGAGCAGCCCGGCATTCTTTCGGTCTCCAATTTCTACGTCGGGTCCTACATCGACCTGCCGGAAATGGCCTGTGGCAGCCTCGTCATCACCGACGGCGATCCGGTGCTGGCGCGCCGCGAGGCCGAACGTCTGGCGCGGCAATTCTGGGGTGACCGGCGCGAGTTTCTGGTCGATGCAGTTTCCGTCGCGGAGGCGGTACGTCGGGGCCGCGCGATCGCGGGTGGACCGGTCCTCCTGCTCAACACGGCCGACACCACGGGCGGTGGCGCGGCCGGTGACAGCATCGACGTTGCCGCCGGTCTCCTCGATGCCCGCGTCAATGAGCCGGCACTGGCGATGGTGGTCGATCCCAAGGCGGCCGCTGCTTGCCGCGCAGCGGGCGAGGGGGCCGACGTCACGCTGGAGGTCGGCCACCGGGTCGATCCGCGCTGGGGCACGCCGGCGAAGGTCATTGGGCGCGTCGAGCGATTGTCCGATGGCCGCTTCCGCTACACCGGCGGCATCTTCGGCGGCATCGAAGCGTCCATGGGACCGTCGGCAGTTGTCGCGGTGGGGCCTCTGAAGCTGCTCGTCATGTCGCGTTCGACCTACGACTGGGCAGATGAGCAGTACCGCGCGGTTGGACTGAATGCGGCCGACGCCAAGTGGGTCGAAGCCAAGAACATGATGAACTTCCGCAAGGCGTACGGATCGATCATGCGCGGCGCCTTCGTGCTCGACGCGCCGGGGCCGACGCCGCCGGACATGCGTTCGCTGCCCTTCAAACGCGCCGCGCGTCCGTGGTTTCCCCTTGACGATATCGCCGAGCCGCCATACAGCGCGACCGAGCACGCCTTTCCGCCGTCCATCTGATGCGGATCGTCGATGCGCACCATCACCTCTGGGATCCGGGTGTAGTCGACTACGCGCTGTTCCGTCAGGCGCCGCGGCTTGCCGCCGTCACCGCGCCGCATCGCGCTCACGACTTCGATGCCGTCGCGCGAGCCAGTGGTATCAGCGAAGCGGTCGCGGTCGAGGCGGCTTCGGCCGGCGCCGATCCTGTCGAGGAGACCCGCTGGCTTTTTGGCGAGGTCGCGCGGTCGTCCGTCACCCGTCGAGTCGTGGCGTATGCGCCAGTCGAGCGACCGGACATCGAGGCATATCTCGTCGCTCTGAAGCATGAGCATCCGGCGTTGGCCGGGGTTCGCCGCACTTTTGAGACGGCGGCGCCCGGCTATGCCTTCAGCGACGCGATCGTCAGCGGCGTCCATGCGGTGGCGCGCGCTGGTCTGCCGTTCGATCTCGTGCTTTTCGCCGACCGGCTGAGCGATGCAGTCGAGCTGGTGCGCCGCGCGCCGGAAGCGACGTTCGTGCTCGATCACCTGGGCAAGCCGCGGCTGGAACGGCGCGTGCCAGACGAATGGAAGGCGACCCTCGCCGCGTTGGCCAAACTGCCCAATGTCGTCGCCAAGGTGTCGGGTTTGGTGACCGAGGCGCCGGACGGGCGTTGGGACGCGGCACTCGTGCGGCCCTACGTCGACCACGCGGTCGCGTGCTTCGGCTGGCAGCGGCTGATGTTCGGCAGCGATTGGCCGATCTGTGACCTCGCCGGCGGCTACGCCAGGTGGCTGGATTTCGCGCGCGAGGTCGCCGCAACGGCGAGCGCGGCCGAGAGGGAGGCGTTCTTCTGCGGCACCGCCGATCGCGTGTATCGGGCCGCAGCAGCCTGAGCGTCAGCCTCGCGCCGCGGTCGTGGCGCTGCGCACGGCACTGATGAGGAAGTCGGTATCGACGCCGAGCGCGACAAGCTTCACGCCCTTCTGCATCCATTTCTTCGCGCCGGCTGGCGTCGGCGTGAAGACTGCCGTGGCGAGCGAGAGCTGCTGTGCCCTGGCGATGAGGCCGTCGACCTTTTCGACGACCGTTGGATGATCGATCTGGCCGGGCACACCCAGCGAATGGGAGAGGTCGACGGGTCCGATGAATACGCCGTCGAGGTAAGGCGTCTCCATGATCGCTTCGGCGTTGGCGGCCCCCTGGCGTCCCTCGATCATGAGCATGATCGCGGCTTCCTCGTTGGCTTCGGCAAACCAGGCCGAGCGGCCGCCGAAACCGGCGGCGCGCACCCAGGGGTGCGCGCCGCGATTGCCCTGAGGGGCGAAGCGGGCGGCGTTGACCGCTGCGCGGGCTTCGTCTGCCGTACCGATCCCGGGAACCAGAACGCCGGCTGCTCCGGCATCGAGCGCCGACCCGATCAGCGCCGGCTCACATCGCTGCACGCGGACGATAGGAAATATCGCGTGAGCCTGAGCTGCGAGGATCAGGGGAGGAAGGCTTTCGATGCCGTAAGGGCCGTGTTCGAAATCGAGGATGACGGCGTCGAAGCCGCCAAGCGCGATTGCCTCCACCACCTCGACCCTGGGAAGAATCGAAAACGTTGCAAGAACAGGGGAAGCGTCCCGCAACCGGCGGCGAAGGGACTGGCCCACAAGGTACCTATAATACAGCTTCAGGAACAGCCGTACATGCTATGACGGATACCGGTTTGTCAATCAGCTATTGACACCGTGTACAGCTCGCATGGTAAGGAGCATTGGAAAATCGCAGGTGTAATACAGGTTACGGATGAGCGCGCCCGAATTTCATGCCGGTTCCGCAGTGCCTGTCGGCAGAGCAGTGCCTGTCGGCAGAGTCGAACAGGTGATCGCGGCGGTCCACGATCACATCCGCAACAATCACCTTGGGCCGGGTGCGCCGCTGCCGAGCGAAAGCGGCCTGGCGGCGCAGTTGGGCGTGTCGCGTCCGGTCGTGCGCGAAGCCTTCAGTTCGATGGCAGCGCTAAGACTCATCGACGTCGGTAATGGCCGTCGTGCCCGCGTCTCTTCGCTCGATCGCAGCGTTCTCGCCCATGTGCTGGATCATGCGGTGATCACGGACCAGATTTCGGTCCAGCAGATCCTGGACGTGCGCCGCACGGTCGAGATGCGCACCGTCGAGCTTGCCGCAATCCGGCGGACGGACACCGAGGCCGCCGAGATCATGGATTACACGACCGCTATGCGCGCCGACATCGATCACCCGGAACAGGTGATGGAACACGATATCGCCTTCCACGAGGCGATCGCGCGCACCTCGCGCAATCCGATGTTCGCGCTGGTCGTGGGCTCGTTCCATTTCGTCACGCGGCAGACATGGCCGGTCGGGTGGGCGGCGCGCACGAGCCCTGCCCAGCATGTGAAGACGATCGACGGGCATGTCGCGATTGCCCAGGCGATTGTCGATCGCGCGCCGCGTGTGGCCGCTGCGCGCATGGCGGAGCATTTCGACGAGACGGCAAAAATGCTGCTCGCCGGCGGGATCACCTGACCGGAAAGGCGTACGGGGGAGGGGTGGCGTTGAAGATCACTGGCTTCGAGACGATCCGGGCGGATGAGCTCGAGAATCTGATCTGGCTGCAGGTCTCGACTGACGAAGGCATCACCGGCCTCGGCGAGACCTATTTCATGCCGAAGACCGTCGAGGCCTATGTCCACGAGGTCATCGCGCCCAAGCTGCTCGGTCGCAACCCGCTGGCCATCGACAGCATCGCCAAGGACCTCAACGGATATCTCGGCTTCCGTTCGACGGGCGCGGAAGTGCGCGGCAATTCAGCCCTCGACATTGCTCTGTGGGACCTGTTTGGCAAGGCCACCGGACAGCCAATCGCGCAGCTTCTCGGCGGCTTCACGCGCGATCGCATCCGCACCTACAACACCTGCGCCGGGCCCGGCTACATGCGCACGGGCAAGGGCGTAAACCCCGGCAACTGGGGGCTGGAGGAGAAGTCGCGCTACGACGACCTCGACGGCTTCCTGAACCGCGCCGATGAACTCGCCAGCGACCTTCTCTCGGAAGGCGTCACGGCAATGAAGATCTGGCCGTTCGACATCGCCGCGCAGAAGAGCGGGGGCCAGTACATCTCGGCGCCCGATCTGAAGACTGCGCTCCTGCCGTTCGAGAAGATTCGCAAGGCGGTCGGCGACAAGATGGACATCATGGTCGAGCTGCATTCGATGTGGCAGCTCGTGCCGGCCATGACCATCGCCAAGGCGCTGACCCCCTACGCCACGTTCTGGCACGAAGACCCGATCAAGATGGACAGCCTCGCCAGCCTTTCGCGCTACGCTGCGGTCTCTCCGGCTCCGGTCTGCGCGTCGGAGACGCTGGGCACGCGCTGGGCCTTCCGCGATCTGCTCGAGACTGATGCCGTCGGCGTCGTCATGCTCGATCTGTCCTGGTGCGGCGGCCTGTCCGAAGCGCGCAAGATCGCGTCGATGGCCGAGGCGTGGCATCTTTCCGTGGCGCCGCACGACTGCACCGGTCCGGTGGTGCTCTGCGCATCGACTCATCTTGGGTTGAATGCCCCGAATGCGCTCGTTCAGGAGAGCGTGCGCGGCTACTATCGCACCTGGTACCGCGATCTGGTCGACGTCATGCCGGAGGTGAAAGACGGGTACATCACCGTGCCGCCGGGGCCGGGGCTTGGAATGGAGCTGTCGCGGGAGATCGACAAGCGGTTCACGGTGACGCGGCGGAAGACAACCCTGCAATAGCTCGGACCTTGGGAGAGGAATCGATGGCAGGCCCCGAGGGGAGATCGGTGGCAGGAGCGGGTGCCGCGGAACAAGCGCCGTGGACAAGGCAGCTTGGCAACGTGCTGTCGGGGAGCTTCGCGGCGGTGTGGATCGCCGTCGTGGTCCTCTACGTGATCTCCGGGTTGATCTCGCCGGCCATGTTCCAGGTCAGCCAGGTCCTGAACATCCTTCAGGTCGCGGCGTTTCTCGGTGTGCTGGCGACGGGCCAGACGCTCGCGTTGCTGGTTGGCGGCATCGATCTCAGCCAGGCCGGCATGGTGACGCTGATCAACATCGTCTCGACGACGGTGATGCTCGGTCACGACGAAAATATCGCCAGTGCGGTCGTCATTTCGCTCGTCCTGTCAGCGGCCATCGGTGCCCTCAACGGTATTATCGTCACGTTGTTCAACGTCACGCCGCTGATCGCCACGCTGGCGATGAACTCGATCCTGTTCGGCGCCGCGCTGGTTTTCACCGGCGGCGCCCCGCACGGCGCCGCAGCGCCGTCCTTCAACTGGATCGGCGCGGGCAACCTCTGGGGTCTGCCGGCCAGTCTCATCTTCTGGCTGGTACTGGCGCTCGTCGTGGCTTGGCTCGTGCGGCGCACGGTGTACGGCCGCTGGCTCTATGCCGCGGGAGCGAACCCGGTCGCGGCCAGGCTGATGGGCGTTCCGGTCACTGCCATCGTTATTTCGGCCTACACGCTGAGCGCGCTGCTTGCGGGCATCGGCGGCCTGCTGTTCACGGCCTACATCGGCGCGCCCAGCCTCGGTATCGGCAACCAGTTCCTGCTCACCTCGGTTGCCGCCGTGGTGGTCGGGGGCACGGTGCTCACCGGCGGTGTCGGCAGCATCATCGCCAGCATTGGTGGCGCGATCTTCATCACAGAGCTGAACAGCTTCACCAACGTCATTCGCATCACCACCGGCACGCAGATGGTGCTGCAGGGAACGATCATCGCACTGAGCGTGCTGCTTTACCGGACTTTTGCCCGATCGCGTGTCTAGGCATTGGCCAGAACGGCTAACGCCGCACCGGTCCCAAGAAGAAGAGAGAAAGGGAGGAAATGCCGATGAAAGACAAAATGCCGAAACTTACCCGCCGCCGCCTGCTTCAGTACGGGGCGTTCGCCAGCACCATGCTGGCCGCGCCGCGAATGTTTGGCGCGTTCGCCGACACGATTTCCGACGCGCAGATGACCGGCGTCGGCCCGATGGTGAAGATGGACAAGAAGGATGGTCCGTTCCGCGTCGGTTTCTCGAACGGCTTCTCCGGCAACAGCTGGCGGGCCATGTGCATCGCTGCGCTGCAGCAGGAAGCCAAGGCGCATCCCGAGGTGTCCGACCTCATCATCGTCGACGGCCAGAACGACATCACCAAGCAGGTGAACGACATCGATTCGCTGGTCAGCCAGCAGGTCGACGTGATCCTGTGCATCCCGAACTCAGGCAGCGCTGTGGTCCCGGCGCTGCGCAACGCCACCAAGGCCGGCATCGTCACCGTGCCGTTCAACCTGCCGATCGATGGCGACGACTACACGGCCTACACCGGCACGGACCCCAGCCTGAAAGGCAAGAACTCGGGCGAGTGGCTGCGCAACGCCCTGCAGGGCAAGGGCAAGATCGTCGCCCTCGGTGGCCTCGCCGGCAACTCGTATACCGCGGCCGGCTGGAAGGGCGCCCAGGACGCCTTCCAGGGCTCCGACATCGAAGTGCTGGCGTTCAAGGATACCGACTGGTCGGAGGACAAGGCCAAGGTTGTGATGAGCGACCTCATCGCGGCCTATCCGCAGATCGACGGCATCTGGGCCGACGGTGGCCAGGTCACGTCGGGTGCCAGCAAGGCGCTGCTCGCCGCCGGCCGGCCGCTCGTCCCGGTTACCGGCGATGATTACAACGGCCTGCTCAAGCTGTACGACCAGCAGAAGGACAAGCAGCCCAAGTTCGACATCGGCCTGATTTCCGAGCCGACCTGGGAAAGCGTCGTCGCTCTGCGCATGGCGCTCAAGATCCTCAACGGCGAGGAAGTCCAGAAGCAGCAGATCATCACGCCCAAGCTGATCACCAAGGACAACTACAAGGACTACATGCGTCCCGACCTGGCCGACGGCGTCTTCTGCGATACCAACCTGTCGGACGATGAACTGAAGAAGATCTTCAGCTGATCGGCCGCCGCTGATTGCCATGACCGACGAAGCCGCGCCGGCTCTCGCCGTCTCCGGAATCGCGAAGGCGTTTCCGGGCGTGCAGGCTCTGCGCAACGTCTCGTTCGACAGCCGCACGGGAGAAATCCATGCGCTGGTCGGCGAGAACGGCGCCGGCAAGTCGACGCTCATGCGAATTCTCTCCGGCGTCTACAAGCCAGACGCCGGAGAGATCCGCATCGGCGGCCACCTCGCGGTGAACCTCAGCCCTGGGGAGGCGCGCCGTCTCGGCGTCGCGATGGTCTACCAGGACACGCGCCTGGTTCCCGACCTCGACGCCATCCAGAACATCCATCTCGGCCGCGAGCCGGGCGGCTTCTGGGTCGACCGTCCGCGGATGCGCAAGGAAGCCGAGGCCATACTGGCGCGCCTTGGCGAGGATCTCGACCTGCGGCGGCCTGTACGCGGCCTGTCCCTGGCCGAGCGCCAGATCATCGAGATCGCGCGTGCGCTGGCGGTGGATGCGCGTGTGCTGATCCTGGACGAGCCGACCTCGGCCCTCAGCCCGTCGGAAGCCGATCGCCTGTTCCAGATTCTGCGCGAGCTGCGGGCCTCCGGCACTGCCGTGATTTTCATCTCGCACCGTCTGCCGGAAGTCCTCGCCATCGCCGATCGCATCACCGTGATGAAGGACGGCGAGATCGTCGGCACAGTCGCGACATCGTCCACCAACGAAGACGCCATCGTGGCGATGATGGTCGGCCGCGAGCTCGGGCACGCGTTCCCGCCGCGCGCCGACAGGGTCGGCGAACCGGTCGTCGTCGCCGAGCACCTCACCGCGCCCGGCCGCTTCGAGGACGTTTCCTTCACCGTGCACGCCGGCGAGATCGTGGGGTTCGGCGGCATCACCGGCAGCGGCCAGCAGGCGATCGTGCGTTCCCTGTACGGGCTCGTGCCGCATGAGGGCACGATCAGCATCGGCGGCTCGTCCGAGGCGATCGGCAGCCCGTCGGAGGCCATTGCCGCCGGCATCGTCTACCTGCCTTCCGACCGGCGGCAGGAGGGCATGTTCGGCCCGCATTCGGTCAGTGAGAATATCGCGCTGCCCCACGTCGCCGATTGGTCGCACCTCGGAGTGGTAGACACAGCGCGCGAGCGCACGGAGGTCGCGCACCAGATCGAGTCACTCGACGTGAAGACGCCCTCCGCGCGCCAGCCGGTCGGGCTTCTGTCGGGCGGCAACCAGCAGAAGGTCGCGTTTGCGCGCTGGCTGCTGTCGAGTCCCAAGGTGTGCATCTTCGATGAGCCGACGCAGGGCGTCGATGTCGGCGTCAAGCTCGAGATTTACGGGATCATCCGCGATCTCGCTCAGCGCGGCATCGCAGTCATTGTCGTCTCGTCCGATGTCATCGAGCTCATCGGCCTTTCCGATCGCGTCCTGATCGTCGCCAAGGGGCGCATCGTCGATGAAGTGGCCGGAACCGAGGCGACGGAGGAGCGCATCATCGGCAGTGCCGTCGGCCTGCGCAGCCGCAATGCGCAGGCAAGTTCGTCCGCCGTCGCCGGCGGAACGGCGCGCCAGCAGGGCAGGGAGACGCCCGCCTCGCTGTTCTGGCGCCGCTACGCGCCGCCACTGCTGCTGCTGGTGATGATCCTGGCTCTCGGCGCCTATGCGACCATCGAGTCACGCTACTTCTTCACCCCGCGCAATATGTCCGATCTCGCCATCCAGGTCGCTCCGCTTGCGATCGTGGCGCTCGGTCAATTCGCCGTTGTGCTGCTCGGCGGCATCGACCTGTCGGTGGGACCGAACATCAGCCTTGCCACCGGCATTGCCTCGCTCGTGCTCATCGACGATCCGCCATTCGGCTTCGCCATCGGCGTCCTGATGTGTCTGGTGATCTGCGTCGCGGTCGGCGCCCTCAACGGTTTCCTCGTGCGCTTCCTCAAGCTGCCCGATCTCATTGCGACGCTTGCGACGTTTTCCGTTGTCGCGGGCCTTGCGCTGATCGTTCGTCCGGCCCCCGGCGGCTTGATCAACGAAGGCGTCACCGATGCCATCCTGTGCCGCGTCGGCTATGTGCCGGTGGCTTTCGTCGTGGCGCTGGTCGGCGTCGTCCTGTTTGAGGCGTTGCTGCTGCGCAGCCGGCTGGGCTTGCGCCTGTACGCGGTTGGGTCAAGTGAGGACGCCGCCTTTTCGGCCGGTCTGAGGACCGGCTGGATACGCTTCGGTGCCTACCTTTTTTGCGGCTGCATGGCGGCCATCGCCGGCTTGATCGTCGCCTCGCGCATCGGCAGTGGCGATCCGCAGGCCGGCACCAACTTCACGCTGCTGTCGATCACGGCAGTCGTCGTCGGCGGAACGAGCGTGTTCGGCGGCCGCGGCACGGCCGTCGGCACCTTTCTTGCCGCCGTGCTCATCATGCTGCTGCAGAACGTGCTCAACCAGGTGCATGTCTCCGCTTACTGGCAATACGTGTGGACGGGCGTCATCACGCTCGTCGCGGTCGGCATCTATTCGGCGCGCGGCCGTGGCGGCCTGATCCGCGGCTCGCTATCGCTTTTCGGACGTCCCGCCGCCCTGCGCCTCAAGGAGAAGACGCGATGAGCGTGAAGATCGAGTGCGTCGTCGACTGCAGGAACATTCTCGGCGAGGTGCCGGTCTGGGATCCCGAGGGGCAGGCGCTGTACTGGGTCGATATCGAGGGCAAGCTGCTGCAGCGCTA
>DASZQY010000233.1:0-17816 GCA_035549395.1 Bauldia sp. | reverse complement strand
GTGCCCTTCCAGATATTCCGACCAGCCGACGATGCCGTCGTCTGTCTCGACCTTGAGGAAGGAAGCCGTACGCCAGCCGAAGTCGGCGTGAAGGTCGGCAATGCGCTTGATCTTCATGAGGGGTGTCTCTGAAGCACGGGGGCTGAAGTCCGAAGGAAATCCAAGGCAACGTCTCAGGCAGGGACGTGTCAGAAAAGCGCCAGGGCTGCCGCGGGGATCTGTAATCATCTGTATCGCATTGATTTTTCTTTCTTATCTCGCCGATCCCGGACTTCGCGATGCCGCGCTTGACAAGCCGGACGTGGATATCAGATAGGATATTGGATATCGCTCGGCCGCAATGTTGGCAACCCGTGGAGACGCGTTTGCGTATGGCGGGGATGCCGGTGGAGAACAGCCGTTGTCACGCTTTGGAATCTTGCGCACGCCTCGCAACATTGTTTTCGGGGCCGGGCAGCGGGCCGCCGTAGCCGGCTATGCCCGCGACCTTGGCAAGCGGGCGCTGTTGGTAACCGACGAACGCCTGGCAAGCGATCCTGTCTTCGCCGCGCTTGTCGACGGCGTGAAGGCTGCCGGCCTTGCCACGCGAGTGTTCTCGAATACGATTGCCGAGCTGCCGATCGCCTGCATCGTCGAGGGCGCCGAGGCCGGGCGGGCTTTTGGCGCCGACCTGATCATTGGCGTGGGCGGCGGAAGCTGCATCGACGCCGCGAAAGGAATTAGCCTGCTGCTCGCCCACGGCGGCAAGGCTGCCGACTACTACGGCGAATTCAAAGTGCCCGGCCCGGTGCTGCCGCTGATCGCGGTGCCGACGACCTCGGGCACGGGATCGGAAGTGACGCCGGTCGCGGTGGTGGGTGATCCCGAGCGGGTGATGAAAGTCGGCATCGCGAGCCCGCACCTCATCCCGCACACGGCGATCTGCGATCCCGAGTTGACATACACATGCCCGCCGCGGCTGACGGCAATCTCCGGTGCCGATGCGCTGACGCATGCGATCGAGGCGTTCACCAATCTGCGTCGCGAGACGACCGGCACCATCGTCCACGAGCATATCTTCCTTGGCAAGAACACGTTTTCCGACGGCTACGCGCGCCTGGCGATTGCTCATATCTCGTCCAGCCTGAAGGCGGCCTACGACAACGGGGGCGACACCGAGGCGCGCGAGCGCATGATGCTGGGGGCGACCATGGCGGGCCTCGCCTTCGGCACCGCGGGCACGGCGGCCGCGCATGCGATTCAGTATCCGATCGGGGCGTTGACGCACACGCCGCACGGCGCCGGCGTCGCGGCGATGCTGCCCTATGTAATGGAATTCAACCGGTCCGCCGCCATCCCGGAAATGGCCGAAATATTCGACGCAATGGGTTTCAATGGCACCGGTCTTTCGGCGGATGACAAGGCGCGCGGCGCAATCGAAGGCGTGACCAAGCTTTTCGCGTCCGTCGGGATTCCGCGTACGATCAAGGACCTCGGCATCACGGACGCGCAGCGTGCGGTGGTCGCCGAACAGGCAATGAGCATCACGCGGCTGATCAAGAACAATCCGCGGCCGCTCGATCTGCAGTCGATGACGGCGCTGGTCGATGCCGCATTCGACGGCGATCGCTCGCGGCTCGCGACAAGCTGAGGTACCCACAATGAACATTCGTCAGTCAGACCCCGCCGGTTTCGACGTTTCCAAGGTTCCGGTCGATCTGTTCATCGGTGGACAGTGGAAGCCGGGCAAGAGCGGCAAGAGAATCGACGTACTCGATCCTTCGACCGGCGGTGTCATTGCCGCCGTGGCCGACGCCAGCATCGAAGAGGGGCTGGAGGCGGTCTCCGCCGCCCATGCGGCGGGGCCGGGCTGGGCTGCGACTGCGCCACGCCGACGCTCGGAAATTCTGCGCCGCTGCTTCGAGCTCATGACCGAGCGCAAGGACATGCTGGCGCGCCTCATCGCGCTGGAAAACGGCAAGGCGCTCAGCGATGCGTACGGCGAAGTCGCGTATGCGGCGGAATTCTTCCGTTGGTTCTCGGAGGAGGCGGTGCGGCTGAATGGCGACATCTCGACGGCACCGAGCGGCGCCAACCGCATCGTGGTGGAGCATCAACCGATCGGCGTCGCCGTGCTCGTCACGCCGTGGAATTTCCCGGCGGCGATGGCCACGCGCAAGATCGCGCCGGCGCTGGCGGCAGGCTGCACGTGCGTGCTGAAGCCGGCAGGGGAGACGCCGCTCACCGCCAATGTGCTTGCGGCGCTTTACGCGGAGGCCGGCGTTCCCGATGGGGTTGTCAACGTCGTGACGACGTCGAAGTCTGGCGCCGTCATCAGCGCCATGCTGCATGACCCGCGCGTACGCAAGCTGTCCTTCACGGGCTCGACGGAGGTCGGTCGCAAGCTCCTGCACGAGGCCGCCGATTCCGTGATTTCGTGCTCCATGGAGCTCGGAGGCAACGCGCCGTTCATCGTGTTCGATGATGCCGACCTCGAGGCGGCTCTGGATGGCGCCATGATCGCCAAGATGCGAAACGGCGGCGAGGCATGCACGGCCGCCAACCGCTTCTTCGTTCAGGAAGGAATTCTCGAGGCTTTCGCGAGCGGGCTTGCCAGCCGCATGGGCAAGCTCAAGGTCGGCGTCGGCTACGACGCGGCGACCCAATGCGGGCCGCTCATCAATGCCGGCGCGGTCGCCAACGTCGGGCGGCTGGTCGAGGACGCCGTGAAGCAGGGCGCCAAGGTGCTGGTTGGCGGCGAGCCTCTCGACCGGCCCGGCTTCTACTATCCGCCGACCGTGCTGACCGGCGTGCCGGTGGCGGCACAGATCGGCAAGGAAGAAATTTTCGGGCCAGTCGCCGCGATCACGCCGTTCAAGGACGAGGAGGCGGTGATCGCAGCCGCCAACGCCACCGAATACGGGCTGATCTCGTACGTCTACACGAAGGACCTGGCGCGTGGATTGCGCGTTTCGGAGCGCATGGAAAGCGGCATGGTCGGTCTCAACCGCGGTCTGGTGTCAGACCCGGCCGCGCCGTTCGGTGGCACCAAGCAGAGCGGCCTCGGCCGCGAGGGCGCACACCACGGCATTCTGGAGTTCTGCGAGACCAAGTACATCGCGGTCAGCTGGTAAGCAGCGAACGGGAGGTGGCTTTGGATCGCAATATACGGCCGTCGAAGATCACCCGCCCGGGCCGGCTGGGCGACGAGGTCTATCAGCTCATCCTGGGCGAGCTGATGTCGCTCAAGATTGCGCCCGGCGCCCGCATAACGGTGGACAACCTGGCGCGCGACCTCGGCGTATCGCAGACGCCTATCCGCGAAGCTCTGGGCAGGCTTGAGGCCGAGGGGCTGGTCGTCAAGACGCACCTCGTCGGCTACAGCGCCACGCCCCAGCTCGACCGCCAGCAGTTCGAGGAGCTCTACGAGCTGCGCCTGATGGTCGAGCCGGTGTCGGCCGCCCATGCCGCCGAGCGGGCCAGCGGCGACGCGCTCAAGAAGATCGCGGCGCTGGCCGAAGACATGGCTGCGGCCAACGACGGGCCCCGCGACTACAGCCGTTTCGCCCAGGACGACGACGCCTTCCACAGCCGCATTCTAGCCGCGGCCGGCAACAACCTCGTGCGGGAGACGATCGGCCGGTTGCATGTTCACCTCCAGCTTTTCCGGCTGCTCTATCACCCGCGGGTGACGAGCGAGGCGCTGGTCGAGCACAAGGACATAGTTGCGGCGCTGGTGGCGCGCGACGCGGCAGAGGCTGCGGCGGCCACGCGGCGCCACATCGAGCGTTCGCGCGCAAGGTTCATCGGCTTCTTCGAAGAGCAACGTATCCGCCTCGCATCGAGCCGCCGCGAGAACGTCGCCTAGCGGCGAGGACTTTTATCGGAGCGTGAGATGGCCCTGATCTCGTACGAAACAGTCTGCTCCACGGCAATCGGCGCTCTCACGCGCGCCGGCGTTCCGCTGGCGCACGCCCGCCTGCAGGGCGATCTTCTCATCGAGGCCGAGCTCGCCGACCGTCCGTCGCACGGCTTGCTGCGCCTGCCGCGCATCATCGAACGTATTGAGAACGGCGTCATCAACCCCGAGACCGACGGCGCCCGAACCTGGCGCAGGTCGTTTCTCGACGTCGATGGCCGCATGGGCCTCGGGCCGGTCGTCGCCGATTCGGCGCTGGCCGAGATGTCCGAGCATGCCCGCGTAAATGGCATCGCCATCGCCGCGATCCGCAACAACAATCACCTTGGCATGCTCGGGTGGTACGCCCGGCGTATTGCCAGCCGCGGGCAGGTACTGATTGCCCTGACGACAAGCGAGGCGCTCGTCCATCCGTGGAGCGGGCGCACGGCGATGCTCGGAACCAACCCGATTGCGATCGGCGTGCCTACCGCGGGAGCGCCTTTCGTCGTGGATATGGCGACGAGCCTCGTATCGATGGGGCAGATTCACGACTACGCGATCCAGGGACGGCCGATCCCCGAAGGCTGGGCGCTGGACGAGCGCGGTAACCCGACGACCGACGCCGGCGCCGCCAAGGCCGGCTCGATCGCGCCGTTCGGCGGCGCGAAGGGATACGCGCTCGGTCTGGCGTTCGAGGTGCTGGTCACTTTTCTCGCCGACTGCGCGGTCGGCCGCGATGTCGTCGGAACTCTCGATTCCGACCAACCGTGCAACAAGGGCGACGTGATGATCGTCGTCGATCCGGGCGAGAGGCCGCAGATCGCGCGCCGCATCACGGACTATCTTGACGCGGTGCGGGCATCGGGCGACGCCGCCCATCCGGTGTCGGTGCCCGGCGATCGCGCCGGCGAGGCGCGGCGACAGCGCCTTGTGGAAGGAATTGAACTTCCCGACCGACTCTGGCAGCAGCTTGAAGAAATGGCCGCGGGCGGGAACAACGGCACCGAGAAAGTGCGCAAAGCAGCGCGGCGGCACTAAGGTCTGCCCAAAATTGGAGAATGCCCTCATGGCTGGCGAGCAGGGCCAAGTCTATTCTGCATCGGATTTGACGGATGCGGTGACCGCCATCTTCGCGGGCACCGGCGTCAGCGTGGCCGATGCCCGTCTCGGGGCCTCGGTGCTCGTGCGTACCAACCTGCGCGGGATAGACACGCACGGCGTATCGCGCGTGCTGGTCTATGCGGAGAAAATAAAGTCCGGAGAAGTCAACCCGACCGCGACTCTGACGTCCGAATACCGGGACGGTGTTTTGCGGTGCGATGGTCACGGTGGTCTTGGTCAGGTTGTCGCGACGGCTTCGGTGCGCGAGGCAGTGCGACTGGCCGGCGAAACGCCGGTCGTCACCTGCATCATACGCGAAAGCGGACATCTGGCCTCGCTCGGGCTCTTCGTGCTGGAAGCGGCGGAGCGCGGCTTCATCGCCTTCCTGTGCCAGGAGACGCCGCCGCTGATGGCGCTCGCGGGCTCGCATCGGCCGGCCATCGGCAACAACCCGATTGCCTTTGCCGCGCCGCTCGCCGGTCGCGCGCCGCTGGTCTTCGACATGGCGACGAGCGTGGTGGCGCGCGGGAACGTTCTGCAAGCGGCGCGCAACAACCGCCCGATTCCGGAAGGCTGGGCGATCGGCCCCGATGGCAACCCGACAACATCGGCCGCGGAGGCTTTGAAGGGTGCCATGCTGCCGATCGCGGGGCACAAAGGCGTCGGCCTCGCCATGCTGGTCCAGTGCCTGGCCGGCAGCCTCAGTGGCTCGCTCACCGCGGAAAGCGCGGCGAACTATTCGGCCATGAGTTCGGCCGGCAACGTCAGCGCATTTCTCATGGTCATCAACCCCGACCGCTTCATCGGCCGGGCGGCCTTCGACGCCCACATGAATGCATGGCTGGCGGCCTATGCCGACGCCTCGGGCCCGGCCTCGCGTTATCCGGGGCAGCGCGCCGCGGAGTGCGAAGCGGAACGCGCGGCCGCGGGCATACCGTTGCCCGCCGCGGTCGTCGACGATCTGCGTAAGGCGGCGGCCTTGACCGGCGCGCCGTTCAATCTGGCGCCGCTTCCTTCGAAGACTCGATAACCAGGGACCAGAAGCGCTCGGCGGCGGCGCTTTGCCGGATCCGCGGCCGGAAGACGCGGATTTCAATTGCGACGTCCCAGCTCTCGGGCCCGGCGCGCAGCAGGCGGCCAGCCGCGAGGTCATCGCGTATCAGGCTCAATGGCGCCCACGTCACGCCGCGCCCGTCGCGGGCGAGGGCGACCAGCACGCCGGCCATGTGCGAGACGAAGGCGGTGCGCAGGCTGGCCGCGGCGCGGCTCGTCACCTGCGACGCTTCGACGATGCGGCCCATGCCGGACTCGACGCTGTAGGCGAGGTGCGGCACCTGTTCCTCGGGCGCACCAGGCAGCGCGAAGCGTGGCGTATGGGGATCATCGGCTCGCGGTGCGCTTACCGGCATCAACAAATCTTCGCTGAGATGCAGCGACTGGAACTGGCGCGACTCGAGCAGCGTCTTGGCCGCCGGATGGTGGTGGCAGAGCAGGAACTGGGCCTGCCCCTGCAGCATGATGCGCTCGCAGGCTGCCATGTTGTCGGCGACCAGGCGCACTGCGGCGTTAAGGCCGGAGCGGGCTTCGATGCGCCGCAGCCAGGATGGGAAGAACGTCAGCGACAGAACGTGCGTGGAGGCAAAGCGCAACGTGCCGGCGGCGCTGTCCATCACCTCGCGGACCTCCTCGCGCCCCAGGTAGAGGCGGCGCAGGGCCTCCTCCGCCACGAGGCGAAAGTGCTTGCCGGCGGGCGTTAGCGTTACCGTGTGGGTGCTGCGGTCGAAGAGAGGGGCGCCGACCCAGTTCTCGAGGTGGCGGATGCGGCGACTGAACGCGGGCTGGGTTACGTTGCGGTGATCGGCGGCGCGCGAAAAGCTACCAAGATCCACGAGCGCGAGAAAATCTTCGAGCCAGGCAAGTTCCAAAGCATATGTCCCTGAAGCATCAATTCATTGCTCAATGGCATTAGCTTCCCTCGCGCCTGCGAGCCACCCTGTTTTTCGGGATCGGCACAGTACTGCGGCCGTGCAGCTTCTAATTGCATGGCCCGAAATCATACCGGGAGTTCTGGCAGCGGCCCTGCGACAGGTGGGCAGGCCTAGCAATCATACAACTGCCCGCCTAGGCCTGTGCCGCGAGATGTCACCTTACGGTGCCGGCAAGGGAAGCTGGAAGAGAAGAGCAAGATGAAAATAACTGGCGCGCGAAGCGCTTTCTACGAGTGGAAACGTCCGCAGCCGATCTCGAACGGCAAGCATACCTATCCGACGGTCATGTTCGGCGCGGTGTGGCTGGAGACCAGCGACGGCATTACCGGCGTCGGCCTGTCGGGCGGCAAGCCGATGGAGAAGGAGTTCATCAACTTCCTCAGCGAGGCGGTGGTCGGGATGGATCCGCTGATGAGCGAGGCCATCTGGGAAAAGCTATGGGTGCCGAAGCTGCAGGGTCGCCGCGGTCTCGAAACGCGCGCGCTGTCGGCTATCGATTTTGCGCTGTGGGACATCAAGGCCAAGGCCGCCGGCCTGCCGCTCTATGCGCTGCTCGGCGGCTACCGCAAGAAGATTCCGACCTACGTCACCGGCGGCTACTACAGCGACGGCAAGACGCTCGACCGCCTCGGCGAAGAGATGGCTGGATACGTCAGCCGCGGCGCCCGCGCCGTGAAGATGAAGATCGGCGCGGTGCCGATCCTGGAAGACGTCGAGCGCGTGCGCGTGGTGCGCGAGGCGATCGGTCCGTCGATACGGCTGATGGTCGATGCCAACTGCGCCTACAAGGCATACGAGGCAGTGCAGTTCGCGCAGCGCGTCGAGCAGTACAACGTGTTCTGGTTCGAAGAACCCGTGCAGGCGGACGACTATCCCGGCTATGCCAAGGTGGGTGCCTCGACGACCATCCCGATCGCCGGCGGTGAGAACGAGTACACGAAATACGGCTTCCGCGATCTCATCGCGACCAACGCCGTCTCCATCCTGCAGCCCGACGCCCGCTACATGGGCGGAGTCACCGAGTTCATGAAGGTCGCGGCGCTGGGGCAGGCCTATGGGCTCGATATCTGCCCGCACGGCGAACAGCAGGCGCATCTGCCGCTGCTCGCGGCGATTCCGAACGCGCTGATGATGGAGTTCTACCCGAAGGAATTCGACCCCATGTGGGGGCGCGTCTTCACCGCGACGCCGGAGATCAACGCCGATGGCACCGTCAGCGTGCTCGAGACGCCCGGCGGCGGATGCGAACTGAACACCGCCGAGCTGGAGAAATACCGGGTCGGATAGCCGCTTCGACGGTGCATGGTCACAACAACAGCAAAGGGCAGCCGCCCCAAGGAGGAAACATGCGTTTGATGAAATCCCTGCTGCAAGTCGGCCTGATTGCCGCCGCAGCTTCCATATCGAGCGCGGCTCTCGCCGCGCCGCCGGACTACTATCCGTCGGACTACAACCAGATCGTCGAAGCGTCGAAGGGCGAGAAGGGTCTGCTGATCTACTCGAACTTCGCGGCGGTGAACTGGGACCCGATCATCAAGGCGTTCAATGCCGAGTACCCGTGGATCAAGGTCACCACGACCGACATGGGCGCCAGCGAGGTGTTCGAGCGCTACCTGGCCGACGTCGGCAGCAACGTGCCGTCGGCCGATATGTTGATGTCCGGCGCGCCGCTGTCGTGGATGGATCTGCTGACGAAGGACGTGGTGCAGCAGTACCAGTCGCCGGAGACCAGCAAGGTTCCGGCGTGGAGCATTTCGGCGCCAGGCGTCTACACGGTCTCCGCCGATCCGTTCGTCATCGCATACAACAAGCTCGTCCTGCCTGAATCCGACTGGCCGAAGACGATGGCCGACATCCTGGCGCTCGTGCGCAAGGACCCCAACCATCTGCAGCACAAGATGGGCGCCTATGCGCCCGATGCCAACGCGCTCACCGAAGCGGTGTTCTGGGAATACCTCCAGCACGGCGGTGGTGATCCGCTCGCGCTGCTGAAGGAGATCGGTCCGCAGACCGACATCTACCGCAGCGGCGGTCCGGTTATCGAGAAGCTGACCTCGGGCGAGTACGTCGCCACCTACCTGATGTCGGCCCAGGCGGTCCTCGCCGTCATGGCCGATCCCAACCGGCAGAAGCTGCTCGGCTGGGACGTGCCGTCGGATGCGGCGGAGGTCAACGTCCGCAACATGGCGATCACCAAGACGAGCGCGAGCCCGAACTCGGCCAAGCTGATGCTCGACTTCATCATGTCGCAGAAGGGCCAGATCGCGGTTGGCAACGGCGGCCTGATCCCGTATCGCAGCGATGTCGATGCCTCGCAGGTGGCGACCGGCGTCACCTATGACACCATCGCCAAGGACGTCGGCGAAAAGAACATCATCCTGATCACCCTCGATAAGGCGATGCCCGACGGACTGAAGACGGCGCTGCCGCAGCTGCTCGCTGCCTTCCAGCAGCAGTAGTAGTAGTGATCTCTACCTGAGGAACCTTCCCCGGCGGCGGCTTGCCCAAGTCGCTCCGCCGGGGTTGGTTTTTGTATATTCATGAGCGAAGCAATCGTGAAGGACCGGCAGTTGGCCTCCAGGCTGCACCTGAGGCTTCCGTGGGCCTGGATATTCACCGTACTTCTCGGCGTATTCCTGCTTTTCCCGATCTTCCCGGTTGTTTATCAGGCGTTTCTGGACAAGCCGATCTACGATCACGACGGCAGTCTGACGTACGGCAATTTCGTCCGCCTGTTCGAGGATCCCGAGTTTCTCCACGCCCTGTGGAACACGTTCGTCTTTGCGTCGCTGACGACGATTATTTCGACCGCGGTCGGCCTGCTCGTGAGCCTCGTCGTGGACCGGCTGGCGATACCGCTGCGCCGGACGCTGCGGCTGCTGTTTCTGGCGCCGATCTTTGTGTCGCCGCTGATCCTGTCGTTCGCCTGGTCGATGCTCTACGGGCGGGGCGGATACGCGACCTTGTTCCTTCGCACCCAGACCGGCATCACGGTCCCCGATCTGAACTCGATGGGCGGCATGAGCCTGATCGCGGCGGTGGCCTACGCGCCGGTCAGTTATCTCTATTTCTCCGGCACCATGGCCAACATTCCCGACTCGCTGGAGAAGGCGGCGCGGACTTCGGGGGCCGGATACCTGACGGCCGTGCGCGAC
Organism: Bauldia sp.; assembly: GCA_035549395.1. Taxonomy (GTDB): domain Bacteria; phylum Pseudomonadota; class Alphaproteobacteria; order Rhizobiales; family Kaistiaceae; genus DASZQY01. Next base: position 7,692 of record DASZQY010000233.1, on the reverse strand, counting down.
ATCATCCTGCCGCTCCTCAAGCCGTCGATCCTGTACTGCCTGCTGCTCAACTTCATGCTGACGGTCGATCTGCTCGCCGTGCCGATCATCATCGGCGAGCCGGCGCGTATCTCGGTTCTGGCGACGTATCTCTACGCCCAAGGCATGCTGGCGGCCCGACCGGACTACGGCATCGTCGGCGCCGCCGGCGTCTGCATGATCCTGTTCGCGCAGGCCATCGTGTGGCTGCAGTCGCGCTGGATCGGCGATAATCGCCGCTACACGACGGTCGGCGGCCGCGCGTCGGCCATATCCCGGGTCACGCCCGGCATCTACGGCTGGCCGATCACGCTTGTCCTGGCGATCTACATCATCATCGTCACCGTGCTGCCGCTGGCGTTCCTGTGCGTGCGCTCGTTCACCAGCCTGCTGTCGCCGCTGATCCCGATCAAGGATGTGCTGACGCTGGATAACTATCGCGTCATCTTCAGCTACGCCGAATACGTGCGCAGCATATGGAACACAGTGCTGATCAGCGCGGTCGGCTCGGTCGCGGCAGTGGCGTTCACGCTGGTCAGCGCGATCGTCGCCTATCGCACGTCGTCGACCGTGCGCTTCTTCATCGAGCAGCTGTCGGTGATACCGCGGGCCGTGCCCGGCCTTATCGTCGGTCTCGGCTTCTTCTACGCCATCACCCTGCTGCCGGGCGTGTCGTTCATCCGCGAGACGGTCATCGTGCTGGCGATTGCGTACATCGTACGCTATTTCCCGACCGGCTTCGGCGCGGTGTCGCCGGCCTTCCTGCAGATCGGGGAGGAGCTCGAACGAGCCGCCCGCATGTCGGGCTCGACACGCTGGCAGGCGGTGCGTGACGTGACGATTCCGCTGGTCAAGGGCGCGCTCGGGGCGAGTTACATCCTGTTCGTGGTGCAGTTCTTCAAGGAATATTCGTCAGCGGCATTTCTCTTCCGGCCCGGCACGGAAGTGATCGGGACGACGATGCTGCAGCTCGACATGCTGGGCTACCTCGGAAGCCTGGCCGCGCTCGCCGTGGTGCAACTTGTCATCACCGTCCCACTCGCAATCGCGATGTACGCGAGAGATTAAGCAATGCCATCTGCAATTGAACTGAACGGAGTGACCAAGCGTTACGGGCAGCTCGATGTGCTGCGGCCGATAACGGTTTCCGTGGAGCAGGGTTCGTTCACGTCGCTGCTCGGCGCCAGCGGCTGTGGCAAGACCACGCTGCTCAACCTCATCGCCGGGCTTGACCAGCCATCGTCGGGCGAAATCTCGATCAACGGAAAGAACGTCTTCTCCGACCGCACGCGCAACAACGTTCCGGCAGAGCAGCGCAACATCGGTTTCGTATTTCAGTCGTACGCGCTGTGGCCGCACATGCGGGTCATCGACAACGTCGCGTATGCGCTGAAGCTCAAGGGTGAAGACAAGACGGCGCGGCGCAAGGCCGCCGAGGAGATGCTGCAGAAGCTCGGCCTCGGGATGCTCGCCGACCGCTTCCCCTTCCAGTTGTCGGGCGGCCAGCAGCAGCGCGTCGCGATCGCGCGTTCGCTGGTCTATCGTCCGCAACTTCTCCTTCTCGACGAGCCGCTGTCCAGCCTGGACACGCAGTTGCGCGAGCAGGCGCGCGCCTGGATCGCCGAGATCCACAAGGAGTTCCAGCTTACCACGGTGCTTGTCACGCACGACCACGTCGAGGCCCTGTCGCTGAGCGACCGGGTGCTGCTCCTGCGCGAAGGGCAGGTCGAGCAGGACGCTTCGCCGAAGGAGATCTACGACCGGCCGCGCACTGCGTACGCCGCCGAGTTCATCGGCGGCGCCAATATCTTTCGCGGCAAAGTCGAAGCCAGTCGCGAGGCACCAGGGCAGGGCTATCGCATCACCGTGGCGACGCAATCGGGAACCAGGATCGATGCGATCGCCCAGCAGCCGCCCGCACTCGGATCCGACGCTGCCGTCATCGCGCGGCCGCGCGTGATCGATCTGGCTGCAGACGCGCCGGCTGCAAGCGAAGACATCAACGTGCTGCCCTTCTCGGTCCGCACGGTGCTGTTCGAGGGATATGACTGCGAGGTGATCGGCAACACGCCGGCCGGCGAGATACGAGTGCTCACCACCGTCCCGCCGACGCAGGGGTCGCTGTTTGCCGTCTTCCGCGCCGAGAATAGCCGCTGCGTCGCCGACTAGCAGCGGCGCTGCAGTTCGTGACGGTCAGGTCAGAAGGGCAATGCGGCCCTTGGTGATCGCGGCGAAGTCGATCTCGACACCGAGGCCCGGTCCCGTCGGCACGTGGACGTAGCCATCCTTGTCGATCTCGATATCCTCGACGAGGCCATACTTGTGGGCGGCGGCCGGCAGCAGCACTTCGAAGAATTCGCTGTTCGCGATCGCACAGATCAGGTGCAGGTTGGCGACGTTGTTCAGCGAGTTGCCGCCATGGTGGATCTCGTAGTTCATGTGGAAGGCTTCGGCGAGGTGCGCCGCTTTCAGGCAGGCGGTCAGCCCGCCCTTGATGGCGACATCGCCGCGCAGCACGTCGGTCGCCTGATGGATGATCCACGGAGCATATGAAGACAGGCCGCCCGGCGAATGTTCGGTGGCGACCATCGGAATGTGGAGGTGCTGCTTCAGCTTGACGTAGTTGAAGATATCGTCCTCGGCGAGGGGGTCCTCATACCAGTAGAAGCCGAGATCCTGAATCTCGCGGCCGACACGAATGGCGTCCTCATAGCTGTAGCCCCACGTGGAATCGAGCATCAGCAGGTAGTCGTCGCCAACCGCCTTGCGTACGGCGCGGCAGATGGCGATGTCCTCCTGCCGCCGAGCCGGCGGATGGATCTTGTACGCGGCCCAGTTCTGCGCCTGGATTGCCAGCGCGTCATCGATGTAGGCGGCGGCACCGTCGAAGGCCATGGAACTGGCATAGGCCGGGATGCGCGTCCGCGCCGCGCCCATGAGCTGATAGATCGGCAGGTTGGCGCATTTGCCGGCGATGTCCCAGAGGGCGACATCGACGGCGCCGATGCAGCGATAGGTCGTCATGCGGAAGCGCTGAAAAAGCAGCTTGTTCAGCTTCTCGCGATCAAGGGGGTCCTTGCCGAGGATCACCGGCTTCAGCGCCGCGATCAGCGAATAGCCGTCGAGCTCGGCGCTGCGCGACGACGAACCGAGGAAAGCATGACCCTGCAGCCCTTGATCGGTCGATATGGTGAGCAATCCGAGGCAGGCCTTGTGGCTGGCCACGCCGGGGCTGTGGGCACCGTAGCGGACGTTGGGCACGCCGTCCCACGAGAACAACTCGAGCGTTACATCGGTGATCTTCATCGTCACTCTCTAGACCTCGGCCCCTGCGGCAATCATTCGGAGTACAAACCGGCGGCGCGGGCGCGCGCCTCGACCAATGCTACCAGAATCTCCAGTGTCGGCGCCGGCACCTTCGTGGCGCGCGCCAGCAGCAGCGGCCGCCCGTAGAGCGTGCTCACCTCCATCGGCCGCCCGAGCAGCAGATCCTGAAGGATGCTGGGGCGGTGCGAGACGATGCGGTTGCTCTCGACCAACGGCTCGACATCCGGCCCGAGATCGATGCCGACGGCGGCAGCGACCGCTGCGGCTTCGGCGACCACGCGCTTGGAGGTCGCGGTCAGGGTATCGTTGACGAATATCTCGCGCGGGGTGGCCGTGGTCAGCACCGAGAACGGCCCGGTGGTGAGATTGCGAAGCAACTTCTCCCAGATCACATGACGTATGCGGTCCGTGACCTGGCCCTTGACGCCGCCGGCGGAGAGAATTGCGCCGACTTCGTTGGCAATCGCCGAGGGCCGGTCATCCGGGCGGCCGAGCATCAAACGGTCGCCGGAGCTGTCGACATGAACGACGCCGGGCTTCACGACCTCGCTGCCGGAGAAAATCACGCCGCCGATGACCTGCTCCGACGACAGACCGCGCCATGCACTTTCGCCGAAATCGAAAGCGGGCAACCGTGACCGGATGGCGGCGCCGCTTCCCTGAAAATACCACCACGGCAGTCCGTTCATCACGAATATGACGGGCGTATCGGGGCCGAGGAGGGGAGGGATCGCCGCCGCGACCGAGCTCAGCGACGGGCCTTTCACCGACACGATGACGACGTCCTGGCGGCCAAGCTCGCGCGGATCATCGCTTGCGGCTACGCGGCATGTCCACGTGCGATCCGGCGCGTGGACTTCAATCCCGTTTGCCCTGATGGCGGCTAGGTGCGCTCCGCGCACGACCACCGACACCTTGGCGCCTCCGGCGTCGAGGCGCGCCGCGAGATGAGCGCCGATGGCGCCGGCGCCGAATACGCAGATCTTCATCGTGGGGCTCGAACTGTTTCTGTGCCGCGAGCAACGGGAAAGGCGGTGTGGATTCGGGCACAGCAATAGTGAGATTGCACCGCCGATGAAATTCAACGGCTCGCATCAAAACATGCGCGATCGGCATTAGACCCGGACTGCCTCCCGCCGCTGAGATCGGGCGCTCGCCACAGGGCCGGTGTGCGCTTGGCCGCGCGCATCGCTTCATGCGCAACAGGCATTGGTTCGCAGCCTTCAGGTCGATGAAACTCGCAGGTACGGAAGGCGCATCACCACGTGACTGGCGTTCGGCCTGTCAGCCGGCGAAATAGGACATGCCGATATATGCCGCTCAATAAAAAGCAGTCATATCGTATTGCCTTGCTGCCCGGGGACGGCATCGGCAAGGAAGTCATGCCGCCGGCCGTTGATGTGCTGGAGACGGTCGGGCGGCGTTTTGGATTCGAGTTCAAATGGACCGAGTTCGATTGGGGGTGCGAGCGCCTGCTGAGAACGGGCTCGATGATGCCCGCCGATGGGCTCGCCCAATTGCGCGACTTCGACGCGATCCTGCTCGGGGCCGTAGGCTGGCCGGGCGTTCCCGATCACGTTTCGCTCTGGGGGCTGCTCGTCCCAATCCGGCGCGAGTTCCGCCAGTACGTGAACCTGCGGCCGGTCCGGCTTTATCCCGGATTGAAGTCGCCGTTGGTCGGACGCCGTCCCGAAGACATCAATTTCGTGATCGTGCGCGAGAACAACGAAGGCGAATACTCGCAAATCGGCGGGCGCATCTATCAGGGAACCGACGACGAGGTCGTGATCCAGGAGACCGTGTTCACGCGCCGTGGTGTCGACCGCATCCTGACCTATGCGTTCGAACTCGCCCGCTCGCGGCCTCGTCACAACCTGATCTCGGCGACGAAATCGAACGGCATCGTGCACACGATGCCTTATTGGGACGAGCGCTTCGCGGCCATGGCCGGGCGTTATCCCGACATCAAGACGGCGCAATATCACATCGACATTCTGGTGGCGCACTTCGTCATGCACCCGGATTGGTTCGACGTGGTCGTAGGCTCCAACCTGTTTGCCGACATCCTGTCCGATCTCGGTCCGGCACTTACCGGCTCGATTGGGTTGGCGCCGGCGGCGAACATCAATCCCGAGCGGGATTTTCCGTCGATGTTCGAGCCGGTTCACGGTTCGGCTCCGGACATCGCGGGAAAAAACATCGCCAATCCGATCGCGCAGATACTGTCGGGTGCGATGATGCTCGATCACCTTGGGCAGGCGGAGGCAGCGGCGGTCATCGATGGCGCGGTGGCCGGTCTGCTGGCGGACGAGAAAGGCCTGCGCACGCGCGACCTCGGCGGTCACGCCGGCACAGACGAGGTCGGCAAGGCGCTCGCGCTGATGTGTGCCGATACCGCAGTCGCCAGGACCAAGCAGACGGTGGCGCCAGGCGCACGGTAGCACAGGACGCCGTCGGGCCTGTTCCGCGACCGACGCCCTGCCGTGCACGATCGTTCCCGCGCCTCGTCTGCGGCAATCTAGGCCCGGGTGGGATTCACCGCGGGTGGCATCCCGTCGGCAGCCGTGGCGAGGCCCGGTGCCACCGACGGCGTCGTGCGCTGCGACGGATCAGTCTGTCATGGCGTTGTTGCGGAATGAGAACCGCGCCCACGGATGACGGCCACGACGCCACGATCGCAATGGCGGGGTCGTGCTGGTGACCGACGCACCCAAGGCACTCACTCTGGTGTAGGCCGGCGACCCCGCGTTTCCGATCCGGTTGACGCGCATCAAACGCAACACGCCTCGGGCGATTAGGTTTCCTCCCGCATCGTGCCAGAAAAAGGAGGACTGACCATGGCCGATACTGCAACCAAACTGCCCGTGACGACCAACAAGGAAGCCGCCCAGCCGGCGGCCGCGCGAGGGGCGCTGGAGACGCTGCGCCGTGAGATCGACCGCGTGTTCGACGACTTCCCCGCCTTCTCGTTCCGCACCAGCGTGCCTCGTCCGCTGTTCAATTTCGAGCCGTTGTGGCGGAACGTTTCGAGCTGGGGCCTCAACCCGGCGGTCGACATCGCCGAGAAGGACGGCGCCTATGAAGTCACCGTCGAGCTTCCTGGCATGAACGAGAAGAACATCGAGGTGATGTATTCCGACGGCATGCTGACCATCAAGGGCGACAAGGAGGAGCGCAAGGAAGAGAAGGAGAAGGACTATCACCTCGCCGAGCGCCGCTACGGCTCCTTCGAGCGGTCCTTCACCCTTCCTTCGGGCATCAACGCCGACAAGGTGGAAGCCTCATTCAAGAACGGCGTGCTCGCCATCACACTGCCGAAATCGCCCGAAGCCCAGAAGAAAGAAAAGAAGATTGCCGTCACGGCGAAGTAGCGGTGATTGCCAGCCCGGGCGTCTTCCGTCCGACGCCCGGCCATCCTGCCGCGAAGCGCATCCATGCCCCCCGCAACGGAGGCAAGATGACATTTCTCGACCGCGGTGATGCCGGCCGCCGGCTTGCCGCCCGGCTCGCCGGCCATCGCGGAGAGGATGCGATCGTACTCGCTCTGCCGCGCGGCGGCGTACCGGTGGCGGCGGAGATAGCCGAGATGCTGCATGCGCCGCTCGATCTGATCTTCGTGCGCAAGATCGGCGTGCCCGGCGAGCCCGAGCTGGCGATGGGCGCAGTTGTCGACGGACCGCACCCCCTCGTTGTCCGCAACGAAGACGTAATTAGCGCGGCCGGTGCCACGGAGGCCGACTTCGCGTCGGTCCGCGACCGCGAACTCGCCGTTATCCGTCGCCGCCGGCGCGAATACCTCGGCCGGCGGCCCCATCCCGTCATTGCCGGACGTGTGGTGATCGTCGTCGACGACGGGATCGCGACCGGGGCGACCATGCGGGCGGCGTTGCGGGCAACGAAGCGGCAGAAGCCCAAGCTGCTCGTCGTCGCGGTGCCAGTCGCGGCCACCGATGCGCTCGCCGAACTCCGTCAGGAGGCTGATGAGGTAGTCTGCCTCGAACGGTACTCGCGGTTTGGCGCCATCGGGCGGTACTATTCCAACTTCGATCAGGTGCCGGACAGCGCCGTCGTATCGGTCCTGGCGAGGTTCACGCCCGGAGGAAGTCCGGGGCGCTGACCGAAGTGTGCGCGTTTTTTACCGGGGCGCTGCCCGCTACCCTCGCAACGCGAGGTTTCCGGTGCCGTTGTCTTCTGCAGGCCAAGCCCGCTTCATTGGCCGGGCAAATTCCGGCTTCATGATCTGCGGCGCCAGCCGACTAGCGCCACCGCGGCGCCGGCGGCCGCCGTGGCGGCGGCGAAGGTGAGGCGCATGCCCGTTTCCTCGCCCGGTGGCAGGCCAGGAAGGGG
>DASZQY010000232.1:0-2370 GCA_035549395.1 Bauldia sp. | reverse complement strand
TTGGTCAGCAGGAAGCATGCGCAAGGCCGACCCCACCGGATTTGTCTTCGTCACCATCGCCGTCCTGGCGCTGACGGCCGCCCGCCTCGTGGCCGCCGCGCTGGTGCCGCTCAGTCCCGACGAAGCCTATTACTTCGACTGGTCGCGCCACCTCTCATGGGGCTACTACGACCATCCGCCGATGATCGCCTGGTGGATCGCCGCCAGCACGGCCCTGTTCGGCCAGTCGGCGTTCGGCGTTCGCGCCCTCGCCGTGCTCTCCGCGCTCCCCGTCAGCGCCGCCATCGCCATGACCGGACGGGCATTGTTCGACGACGGCCGGATCGCCGGCCGCGGCGCGCTGTGGACCAACGCCACCCTGCTCATCGGCGTCGGCGGCTTCATCGCCACCCCCGACGAACCGTCGCTCATGTTCTGGACGCTCGCGGTCATGGCGTTCGCCTTTGTCGTGCGCGGGAAGCACGGCGCGTGGTGGCTGGTCGTCGGACTTTGCGCCGGCCTCGGCGTCGATTCCAAGCTGACCAACCTGTTCCTGGGGTTGGGCATCGTGCTGGCGCTGGTCGCCGTCCGGGATCTCCGCCGCTGGCTCTGGAGCCCATGGACATGGGCGGGGCTCGTCGTCGCCCTCGCTGTCGTCGCGCCCGTGGCCCTGTGGAACGCCGACCACGGCTGGGTGACGCTCGGCCAGTTCGCGCGCATCGACCACGGCGGGTTGCAGCCGGCAAAGCTGCCCGAGTTCATCGTCACCCAGTTCGGCCTGCTCAACCCGCTGGTCGCGATCTTTGTCGGGCTGGCCGTCGCGGTCTGGCTCGCGCGCCGCCAACAATACCCGTTGGCCGGCATCGGCGTGCTGGCGTGGACGGCGCTGACGCTCGTCGTCTACCTGCTGTTCCATTCCCTGCATCAGCAGGTGCAGGGCAACTGGCCGGCGCCGATCTACCCGACCCTGGCGCTGATGGCCGCTGCCGCCGCCGGCGCCGCACCTGAACGCTGGGCCGGACTACGCGCCCTCGTCTTCCCGGTTGGTGCGTTGCTCACCCTCGCCGGCCTCGTCCTCACCGCCAATCCCGGCAATCTGTTGCCCTTCGCCATCGACGCCGGGCGCCAGCTCCGCGGCTGGGATGCGGTCGCGGCGCGGGCCGAGGCCTTCGCCGCCCTGAACGGCGCCCAATGGATCGGTACCGACGGCTACGACCTGAACGCCGAGCTGAAATGGCACGCGTCCGGCGGCCGGCCGGTCATCGCCATCGCCGGCCGCAGCCGGTACGTCTACCTGCCCGCCCCGGATCCGGCGCTGGCGGGCACGCCCGGACTTGTCATCGGCAGCGACGCCGGCCGCATCCTGCGCTGCTTTCCCGGCGCCAGTCCGATGATCGACATTACGCGGCAGAGCGGCCGCAATATCATCGCGACTTACGCCGTGTTTGCCGTGCCTAACGCGCCGCCGGCGGCCTTCACCGCCGGCTGCGACCGCTTCGGCACCGGCTAGAAGACGACGCGCTTCGCCTGCACGACACCCTCCAGCGCGCTCACCTTCGCCAGCACGGCGTCATCGACGGCACCATCGATCTCGATCAGCGAGATCGCGTCCTGTCCCGGGCCGGAACGGCCGAGGTTGAAGGAGGCGATGTTCACCTTCTCGCCGCCGAGCAGCGTACCGAGACGGCCGATGAAACCCGGCTTGTCCTGGTTGGTGACGTAGAGCATCGACGGCGCGAAGCCCGCTTCCAGGCCGATGTCCTTGATCTGGATGATGCGCGGCTTGCCGTCCGAGAACACCGTGCCGGCGACCGCCCGCTCCTGCTTCTCGTTCCTGACCGAGAGCCGGATGTACGTTTCGTAGGCGCCGCGCTGCGACTGCCGCACCTCGTCCACCGCTATGCCACGCTCGCGCGCCACCACCGGCGCGTTGACCATGTTGACCTCGGACAGGATCGGCCGAAGCAGCCCGGAGATCAGCGCCGAGGTCAGCGCTTTGGTGTTCATGTCGGCGACGTCGCCGGCGTACTCGATGCGCACGCCCAGGATCGGTCCTTCGGTGAGCTGCCCGGCAAACAGGCCGAGGTTTTCGGCCAGCCGCACGAAGGGCCGCAGGCGCGGCGCTTCCTCCGCCGAGATCGACGGCATGTTGAGCGCGTTGGAGACCGCGCCGGTCGTCAGATAGTCCGACATCTGCTCCGCCACCTGCAGCGCGACGTTTTCCTGCGCCTCGGTCGTCGCGGCGCCAAGGTGCGGTGTGCACACCACGTTCGGCAGTCCGAACAGCACGGACGACTCCGCCGGCTCGGTCACGAACACGTCGACGCCGGCTCCGGCCACCTTGCCGGCCTTGATGGCGTCGGCCAGCGCGTCCTCGTCGACCAGCCCGCC
>DASZQY010000231.1:0-3570 GCA_035549395.1 Bauldia sp. | reverse complement strand
AGATTTCACCACGTATGGCGAAGAGGTGAAATTCGGCGGCGGCAAAGTCATCCGCGACGGCATGGGCCAGTCGCAGCGCGGGCGCGGCGAAGGCGCCGTCGATACGGTGATCACCAACGTCGTGATTGTCGATCACTGGGGGATCGTGAAGGCCGACGTCGGCCTGAAGGACGGCAAGATCATCGGCATCGGCAAGGCCGGCAACCCCGACATCCAGCCCGGCGTCGATATCATCGTCGGCCCTGGCACTGAGGCGATCGCCGGCGAAGGCAAGATCCTGACCGCCGGCGGCATCGACGCGCACATTCACTTCATCGCCCCCCAGCAGATCGAAGAGGCGCTGAACTCCGGCGTCACCACCATGATCGGCGGCGGCACCGGGCCGACGACCGGCACCAACGCCACCACGTGTACGCCGGGCGCCTGGCATCTGGCGCGCATGATCCAGGCCGCCGACGGCTTCGCCATGAACCTCGGTTTCACAGGCAAGGGCAACGCCTCGCTGCCGCGGGCGCTGGAGGAGCAGATCGAAGCCGGCGCCATGGGGCTGAAGCTGCACGAGGACTGGGGCACCACGCCCGCTGCCATCGACGCCTGCCTGACGGTTGCCGATGCTTTCGACGTGCAGGTGATGATCCACACGGACACGCTGAACGAGTCGGGCTTCGTCGAGGATACGATCCGTGCCTTCAAGGGGCGCACGATCCACGCCTACCACACCGAAGGCGCCGGCGGCGGCCATGCCCCCGACATCATCAAGGTGGCGAGCCTGCCCAACGTGCTGCCGTCATCGACCAATCCGACGCGCCCCTACACGAAAAACACGTTGGATGAACACCTCGACATGCTCATGGTCTGCCACCACCTCGATCCATCGATCGTCGAGGACGTGGCGTTCGCCGAAAGCCGCATCCGCAAGGAGACGATCGCCGCCGAAGACATCCTCCACGACATGGGGGCACTCTCCATGATCGCTTCGGACAGCCAGGCGATGGGCCGCGTCGGCGAGGTCATCATCCGCACCTTTCAGACCGCCCACAAGATGCGCGTGCAGCGTGGCCGCCTGAGCGAGGAGAGCGGCAACAACGACAACTTCCGCGTTAAGCGCTACATGGCCAAGGTCACCATCAACCCGGCCATCGCCCACGGCATCGACGAATGGGTCGGCTCGGTCGAGATCGGCAAGCTCGCTGATCTCGTGCTGTGGTCGCCTGCCTTCTTCGGCGTGAAGCCCGACCTCGTGCTGAAGCTCGGCACCATCGCCTCTGCCCCGATGGGCGACCCCAACGCCTCGATCCCGACGCCGCAGCCGGTGCATTACCGCCCGATGTTCGGTGCCTTCGGCAAATCGGCGACGCAGTCGTCGGTCACCTTCGTCAGCCGCGCGGCGCTGGTCACCGGAATTGCCGACAAGCTTGGCGTCGATCGTACGCTGCTCCCGGTGCACAACACGCGCAGCGGCATCTCCAAGGAATCGATGGTCCACAATTCGGCGCTCCCCAAGATCGAAGTCGATCCCGAGACCTACGAGGTGCGCGCCAACGGCGAGCTGCTAACCTGCCCGCCGGCCGACGTGCTGCCGATGGCGCAGCGCTACTTCCTGTTCTGATGCAGCCACGCCGGCAGGTCGCGCACGCTGGGCAGCACCACGTCGGCCAGCGGCGCGAGTTCGTCGGCACCGCTGTTGCCGGAGAGGACACCGATCGCGGCACCGACGCCGGCGGCCCGCGCCATGGCCAGGTCGTGTGCGTTGTCGCCGACCATGGCGATTTCGGGCGCGGGCATGCGAACGAGAGCGGCAAAGGCGTGGACCATGTCGGGAGCAGGCTTGGCGGCAACCACGGCATCATAGCCGATGACATGCGGGAGAAAGCGCGCGAGTCCGAGCGCGGCGATCGCCGCCACGGCGGCGGCAGTGACATCGTTGGTCGCCACTCCCATGACAAAGCCCTCGCCGGCGAGCGCCGACAGCGCACCGCGTACGCCATCGATCGGAACTGCATGCAGCCGTCCATGCTCGAGAAAGGCCCGGTTGACGGCGTCAATGCGCCGGTCGAGCAGCGGCCCGACCAGGCGCGGCCACCACAGCCGCACGAGATCAGCGTTCGTGCCCGAGGCGATGACCGAGCCGCCGCGCACCTTGCCGGAAGCCGAATCGAAGCCACCGGCCTTGAGCAGCACGGCCGCCTGGCGCGCATCGCCGGCCGCCGCCTCGAGCGCGACGCGCTTCAGAACCGGCGTCCAGGTCGCCTCGAAGTCAAGAAGTGTGCCATCCTTGTCGAACAGAACGCCGCGCAACATAGTGCCCCCAGCACTCCTGCGGCGTTGGTATCGTGAGCCGCGCGGAATAGCCAGATGAGTTCGCCATGATCCGCGCGACCACCGTTACGCCTGCCGGCAAGTGGAAAGGAAAGACCACCGACACGGTGGTCCTCGACTACGACCAGCGTCACCGGCGGCGCATGGCCATGACCGGGAATGGGGGCACCGAGTTCCTGCTCGACCTTTCCGATGCCATGCCCTTGCGGGACGGCGACGGACTGACGCTCGAAGACGGCCGCATCGTCCGGGTCGAGGCCGCGCCCGAGCCGCTCGCCGAGATTCATGCCCACGATGATGCCGAACTGCTCCGCGTCGCCTGGCACCTCGGCAACCGCCACCTGCCCGCGCAACTGACCGCGCGCGTCATCCGCATCCGCCGCGATCATGTCATCGAGGAAATGGTCGAGGGCCTCGGCGCACACGTTCACCACATCGACGCACCGTTCGATCCCGAGGGCGGCGCCTATTCCCACGGCCACCATCATCACCCGCACGTCCACCACGAGGACGAGGGCGCGCTGGAGCACGACGACCGTATCGAGGAAAATGGCATCGAAGATGAGGGCGTTGAGCGTGGCTGAGCTCGGCGGTCCTGCGGCTTTCGAGGTCTCCGAGGCGCTGCTCGCGCCGGCGGCCCTCCAGAAGCTGACGACGTGGCTCTCACCGTCGTTTCCCGTCGGCAGCTACACCTACAGTCATGGACTGGAATGGGCGATCGAGGACGGCAGCGCGACCACGCCGGACGCGCTGCAGACATGGCTTGTCGCCATCCTCCGCCACGGCGCCGGACACAGTGACGCGATCGTCTTCTGCCATGCGTGGCGAGGACGCGGAACGGTGCTGCGGCACATCGCGGAGCTGGCCGCCGCCTTTCAGCCGTCACGCGAGCGGCACCTGGAATCGACGGCCCAGGGCAACGCCTTTCTCGAAGCGGTGCGCGCTGCCTGGCCAAACCGGGCGCTGGACGAGGCCGCGACGGCGTTGGCCGGTCTTGCTGTGCCCTATCCCGTGGCAGTGGCAGCTGCCGCAGCCGCCCACGACATTCCCCTCGCCCCGGCGCTCACCGCGACACTGACCGCTTTTGTCGCCAATATCGTCTCGGCCGGCGTGCGGGCCATCCCGATCGGCCAGAGCGCCGGACAGAAGATCATTGCCGCGCTGGCGCCGGTGGCTGTTGAAGTCGCCCAGGCGTCCGAAGGCCTCACGCTCGACGATCTCGGGGGCGCCGCACTGCGCGCCGATATCGGC
>DASZQY010000230.1:0-2130 GCA_035549395.1 Bauldia sp. | reverse complement strand
CGATTATGACTACTACAGCCTCGTCGAAGCCGAGAAAAACGGCCTTGCCGGCATTTCCCGCCTGCCCTTCTCGCTGAAGGTGCTGCTGGAAAACCTGCTCCGCAACGAGGATGACCGCTCGGTCAGCGCCGACGACATCCGGGCCATGGCCGAGTGGCTGGCGGCGCGCAGGAGCGACCGCGAGATCGCCTTCCGCCCGGCCCGCGTGCTGATGCAGGATTTCACAGGGGTACCAGCGGTCGTCGACCTCGCCGCCATGCGCGACGCCATGGTGGCGCTCGGCGGCGACCCCGCGAAAATCAATCCGCTGGTCCCGGTCGATCTCGTCATCGACCATTCGGTGATGGTCGACTATTTCGGCGGCGCCGGCGCCTTCGGCAAGAACGTCGAGCTGGAGTACGAGCGCAACGGCGAGCGTTACACGTTCCTGCGCTGGGGCCAGTCCGCCTTCGAGAATTTCCGCGTCGTGCCGCCGGGCACCGGCATCTGCCACCAGGTCAACCTCGAGTACCTGGCGCAGACCGTGTGGACCGGACAGGACGGCCGCCGCACGGTCGCCTATCCCGACACGCTGGTCGGCACCGACAGCCACACGACCATGGTCAACGGCCTCGCCGTGCTGGGCTGGGGCGTCGGCGGCATCGAGGCGGAAGCCGCGATGCTCGGCCAGCCGATCTCGATGCTGATTCCCGAGGTCATCGGCTTCCGCCTGAGCGGCAAGCTGAAGGAAGGCGTGACGGCCACCGATCTCGTGCTCACCGTCACCGAGATGCTGCGCAAGAAAGGCGTGGTGAACAAGTTCGTCGAGTTCTACGGCGCCGGCCTGTCCAACCTGTCGCTGGAAGACCGCGCCACCATCGCCAACATGGCGCCGGAATACGGCGCGACCTGTGGCTTCTTCCCGATCGACCGCGACACGCTCGCCTACCTCAGGGCGACCGGGCGCGACCCGGCGCGCATCGCGCTGGTCGAGTCCTATGCCCAGGCCCAGGGTCTTTTCCGCACCGACGACACGCCCGATCCGGTGTTCACCGACACGCTGGCGCTCGACCTCGCCACCGTGGTGCCCTCGCTCGCCGGCCCGCGCCGGCCGCAGGATCGCGTGGCGCTCGCCGGTGCCGACACCGCCTTCGACGCGGCGCTCGCCAAAATGCGCGACATCAACGGCAGCGACAGGGCCGCCGACGAGGACGAGGAAGGCGGCCACGCGCCGAGTTTCCTGCGCAGCGCCCCGGTCGAGGGCAAGCCGTACGAGCTTTCCGACGGCAAGGTGGTGATTGCCGCGATCACCTCGTGCACCAACACCTCCAACCCGAGCGTGCTCATCGCCGCCGGGCTGCTTGCCCGCAACGCCCGCGAGAAGGGGCTGACCTCGAAGCCATGGGTCAAGACGTCGCTTGCCCCCGGCTCGCAGGTGGTCACCGACTACCTCGCCCGTGCTGGCCTGCAGGACGACCTCGACGCGCTCGGCTTCAATCTCGTCGGCTACGGCTGCACCACCTGCATCGGCAACTCCGGCCCGCTGCCGGAGGAGATCTCCGACGCCATCGGCAAGAAGGACCTGGTCGTCGCCTCGGTGCTCTCCGGCAACCGCAACTTCGAGGGCCGCGTCAACCCGGATACGCGCGCCAACTACCTGGCTTCGCCGCCCCTGGTCGTCGCCTACGCGCTGACCGGCGACATGCGCACCGACCTCACCACGACGGCGCTGGGCACCGGCACGGACGGCAAGCCGGTCGCGCTCAAGGATATCTGGCCGTCGTCGAAGGAGGTCGCCGATCTCATCCGCTCGACGATCACGGTCGACATGTTCCGCACGCGCTACGCCGATGTCTTCAAGGGCGACGCGCACTGGCAGCAGATCAGCGTCACCGGCGGCCAGACCTACCGCTGGAATTCCGGCTCGACCTACGTGCAGAACCCGCCGTACTTCACCGGCATGAAGATGACGCCGGAGCCGGTCGACGACATCGTCGACGCCCGCATCCTCGGCCTGTTCGGCGATTCGATCACCACCGACCACATCTCGCCTGCCGGCTCGATCAAGCGCGATGGCCCTGCCGGCACCTACCTGATCGAGCATCAGGTGCGGCCGGTCGATTTCAACTCGTACGGCTCGCGCCGCGGCAA
>DASZQY010000229.1:0-4148 GCA_035549395.1 Bauldia sp. | reverse complement strand
ATTCTCGATCAGGCGACCGTAACCCGTCGGGTCGTGCGGGCGGAAACCCGCCACCGTGACGTCCGCGCCGGCCGCGAGTTCATCGCGGATGCGTTTCAGCGAGGCGGCGCCGATCAGCGGCGTGTCGCCGTAAAGCACGAGCACGTCGTCATAGCCTTTGGCGATAGCATCGCGCGCCGCCAGCACGGCATGTGCCGTGCCCAGCCGCTCCGCCTGCACATGGGTCGTCGCGCCGGGCGCCGCCTTGCCGACGTACGCGGTCACGGCCTCTGCGCCGGGGCCGACGACCACCGCGATCGCCGCCCCGCTGCCGGTCACCGTCGCCAGTACGTGACCCAGCATGGGCCGCCCGCCGACCGCATGCAGCACCTTCGGCACCGCCGATTTCATGCGCGTGCCTTCGCCGGCCGCCAGAATGATCGCCAGGCAGGTTCGCGTCGCCATCTCTGTCGGATTCCCTCTACGCCGGCGCGTCAAAGGCACCGGCTGTTTGACCGAATTATGCCCGAGTCACGGTTGGCGTGGGTTAACCGGAGCTACCCGATGCTGCCGAGCGCCGGGAAGGTCGAGAGCAGCCAGTAGGAAAACTGCGAGATATTGCCGGTGATGAACAGCACGCCGGTTATCACCAGCAGGCCGCCCATCACTTTTTCTACCGTCCCCATATGCCGGCGGAAGCGGCCCATGAAAGCCATGAAGGGTCCGGCGAAAAGCCCGGCGATCAGGAACGGGATGCCGAGCCCGAGCGAATACGCGGCGAGCAGCCCGGCACCGCGCGTCACCGTCGCCTCCGAGCCGGCGATAGCCAGGATCGTCGCGAGCACCGGTCCGATGCACGGCGTCCAGCCGAAGGCGAACGCGAGCCCCATCACGTACGAGCCAACCGGCCCCGCCGGATGGCGATGCTGGAAGCGCGCCTCGCGATAGAGCAGCGGAATACGGAAAACGCCAAGGAAGTGCAGCCCCATCACGATGATGACAACGCCGCCGAGCAGCGAAAGCACGTCGAGATGTGTACGGATGAGCTGACCGATGGCGGAGGCTGCCGCTCCCAGCGAGACGAACACCGTCGAGAAGCCGAGCACGAACGCGACCGCCGAGAGCATCACGGTGCGCCGCGCGACGCGCACCTCGCTGTCACCGGTGAGCTGGTCGAGGCTGACCCCAGCCATGTAGCAGAGGTAGGGGGGCACCAGCGGCAACACGCACGGCGAAAGGAACGAGACGAGCCCGGCCAGCACGGCGCCGCCGTGGGTTATGTCAATGGCCGCCAAGTCCCTGCCTCCGGCTGGTTGGAAGGTGCGCGGCTGCCTTATAGGAAATTTCTCCATCCGCCGGCATCAAAAGGCCGTGCTGCGTCGGCCTGTCGCCCTGCGCCACATCCGGTTTGACGCTGGTCAACGCCTTGCCGCATTGTCCGGCGCAGGGTTGAGGCCTGCAGGAGAACCGCACATGCCCACCGTACATGCCGCCGTCTGGATCGATCACGAGCAGGCCAAGGTCTTCGTTCTTACCCGGGAGAGCGACAAGGAATGGAAGGTCCGCCCCCACGACCGCCACGTCCACATCCACACCAAGGCTGGCAAGGGCGATTCCGGCCATGTCCACGATGAAAGCTACTTCCACGGCGTCGCCGATGCCATCAAGGACGCTGCCGAGATCCTGATCGCCGGCCCGGGAACGGCCAAGAGCGAACTGCTGCACCACCTCCAGCATCACGACCCGCAGGTGGCGAAGAAGGTGGTCGCAGTCGAAGCCCTCGACCATCCGACCGACAACCAGCTCGTGGCCATCGCCCGCAAGTTCTTCAAGGGCGCCGACCAGCTGCGCGGCAGCGCCCCGCTGCCCGGCGGCTAAGGGTTACCGCCCGTTAACGAAGTCTGAACGCGAATCGCCGCACTCCTTCCGTGATGGGGCTTTTTGTCCCTCGGGAGGTGTGCGATGGCGATGCGTGCTGACGCTGAACCGGCCGATCTCGCGGAGGTCGGCGAACCCGAGATAGCGTCGTCCGATTTCCTGGCCAACGCCACCGCCAGCCGCAGCCAGCGCCGCCTGGCCCTGGTCGTCGTCGGCCTTTCGCTCGTCCTGTTTGTCGCCCTGCTGCCCCTCGCCAAGGTGAAGCTGGCGCAGATACCAGCGTTCATCCCGGCCTATGAATCGGCTCTGGTCATCACCGACCTGGTGACCGCCGTTCTGCTGCTCGGCCAGTTCATCAAACTGCGCTCGCGCGCCATGCTGGCACTGGCAGCCGGCTACCTCTTCGACGCCCTGATCGCGATGGCGCACGGCCTCTCCTTCCCGGGTGGCTTCGGCCCGTCCGGCGTCATCGGTGGCGGCAACCAGACCACGGTGTGGCTCTACGCCATGTGGCACGCCGTGTTTCCGCTGTTCGTCATCGCCTACGCGCTGCTGAAGGACGACGACCGGCCGCTGCCCGCCGAGACGACACGGCCGCTGGCGATTGCGGCCGGAGCTTTCGTCGCGATGGTCGTCGGCGCGATGGTCGTCGCCGTTACCGTCTTCCACGACGAGCTGCCGCCTCTCCTCGTCAACGGCAACTACTCGCCGACGTACGTCACCCTGCTTGGGGCGGCGTGGGTGTTGAGTATCGGTGCCGCGGTGCTGCTGCTGTGGCGCGGCTTGCGCTCGGTCCTCGATGTCTGGGTCGCGGTGGTGATGTGCGTGTGGGTGATGGACGTCGCACTGTCGGCCGTCTTCAACGCCGCGCGCTACGACCTCGGCTTCTACGCCGGCCGCTTCTACGGCCTGCTTGCCGGCACCTTCGTGCTGGCCGTGCTTCTCCTCGAAACCAGCGGCCTGCTCAGCCATATGGCCGAAGCTGCCGAGGCGCTGCGTGGCCAGGCGGTCCGCCTCAAGGGCACCGTCCGCGAAAGTCTCGCCCGCCAGCAGGAGATCGAGAACCAGCTCCGCCAGGCGCAGAAGATGGAAGCCATCGGCAACCTTACCGGCGGCATGGCGCATGATTTCAACAACCTGCTCGGCGTGGTCATCGGCAACCTCGACCTGATGCTCAATCGCACGCGTGACGGCGATCTTCAGGAACTCGGCAACGAGGCCCGCGATGCCGCGCTGCAGGGCGCCGATCTGACCCGCCGCCTGCTCGCCTTTGCGCGGCGGCAGCCGCTGCAGCCGCAGCTCGTCGCGATCAACGACCTCGTCTCCAACCACGCCCAGCTACTGCGCCGTCTGCTCGGCGCGCAGATCGAGGTCCGCCTTCACCTGGACGCCGACGTCTGGTCGGCCATCGTCGATCCGACGCAGCTCGAAGCGGCGATCACCAACCTCGCCACGAACGCGCGTGACGCCATGCCGGGCGGCGGCATCCTGACGATAGCCACCGGCAACCGGCATCTCGACGCGGACTACGCCGCAAGCCATCCGGAGGTCGTCGCCGGCGACTATGCCCTGATCGAAGTCACCGACTCCGGCAGCGGCATTCCGCCTGAGGTCCTAGCGCGAGTCTTCGAGCCTTTCTTCACCACCAAGGAGGTCGGCAAGGGTACCGGCCTCGGGCTCTCGATGGTCTACGGCTTCATGAAGCAGTCGAAGGGCCACGTCAGCGTTTACAGCGAGCCGGGGGTCGGCACGACCTTCCGGCTATACCTGCCGCGCTTTGGCGAGGCCGTCGTCGAAGCGGCGGCGGCGCCGGCCGGCGCGGAAGATCTGCGCGGCAACGGCGAGACCGTGCTTGCCGTGGAAGACGTCGATCTGCTGCGCAAGGTCGTCGTGCGCCAGCTCGACGAGCTCGGCTACAAGGTGCTCACGGCGTCCAACGCCGACGAAGCGATCGTCATGCTGGCGGAGAAGCACGTCGATGTCCTGTTCACTGACGTGATCCTGGCCGGCGGCGCCACCGGCTTCGATCTGGCGCGGGTCGCGCGGCAGCGGTGGCCGAACCTCAAGGTGGTGTTCACCTCGGGCTTCCCCGACACCAAGCTCAACACCGGCAGCGGCCCCACGAATGTCGGCAAGCTGCTGGGCAAGCCCTTCCGCAAGGAAGATCTGGCGAAAGCACTGAAGGCCGCACTGACGATCTAGGCGCCGGCGGTCGCGACTGCGGTGAGTGGCCCCGGCGGCCGTCGAAGTGCCTGCGTCATGTAAATTCCGTCAGCGAAAGCACATTGCCG
>DASZQY010000228.1:0-16408 GCA_035549395.1 Bauldia sp. | reverse complement strand
AGGATGCGTTTCTGGCCCGATTCCAGCACGCGGGCGGCGATGGTGCGAAGCGACTCCTCCACGCGGTCCACCACCTCCGGCACCAGCGTCGGCTCCTTCGCAGCCGTCCGCTGCACGCTTGCACCGGCACTGACGAGCGGCGTCTCCAGCGGAGCCGCGGGCGGCGGCGGGGCCTCGCCGTCCGCACTCAGCGTTATGCGCCGCATCGGACGGCCGCTTGCCAGTTCACGAAGCAGGATGAAGGCGATCGCCAGAATGAGCGCCGCCACGGTCGCCGCCGCCGTCAGCGGCACCTTCTTCGGGAAATCGGGAGCCGCAGCGACCGCGGCACGGGAAATCACGCGGGCATCCGCCGGCAGGTTCGGCCCCTGCTCGCGGCTGACGGCTTCGCGGTAGCGCGCCAGATACGTCTCGAGCAGCTGGCGGTCGGCATCCGCCTCGCGTTGCAGCGCGCGGAGCTGGACGCTGGCGTCGTTCTGGGTGGCTGTCGTCTGCTTGGCCGAATCGAGCTGCTGCCGGAGCTGGGCCTCCTGCGCCTTGTCGAGGCTGACGTCGGACTCGACCGAATCCAGAATCTTCTGCGCCTCGGCGGCAATCTGCTGGTCGAGGCCGGCGACCTGGGCGTTGAGCTCGCGCATGCGCGGATGGCCGGGGAGCAAGGTCGCGCTGAGCTGCGCGATCTGGCTCTTCAGTGCCACCTCCTGCTCCACCAGATTCTGGATCAGCGGCGAATTGAGCACATCGGTGATGCTCGGCACGCCGTTCGACTGAAGCGCGGCGCGTATCTGGGCGGCCTTGGCTTCGGCCGCCGTACGTGCCGCCGTCACCTGGCTGAGCTGGGTATTCAGGTCGTTGAGCTGCTGCTGCGAGAGCGTGGTCGGCGTGCTGCCGCCGGTATCGAACAGATTGTTCTTCGAGCGGAAGTCCTCGACCGCCGCCTCGGCGTTCTGGACCTTGGTCCTGAGGTCGACGATCTGATCCGACAGCCACTGGGCGGCGTCGGCGCTGGTGTCGCGCTTGGCGGCGCTCTGCCGCGACAGGTATTCGTCAGCGATCGCGTTGGCAACGTCGGCGGACACCTGTGGATTGGTCGACGAGAAGTCGATGGCGATGACGCGCGAATTCTCGATGGCGTAGACGGAAAGATCGGCGAAGTAGACATCGAGAACATGGTCGTCGACGTTCGTCGTGCCGGGCGCCTTGGCGAGGCCAACCTTCTGCAGCAGGGAGCTGACCAACGACGGATGCGCCGCCTTCGGGTCGAACTCCGGCTTGCTGGCCAGATCGAGCTTGTCGGCCACCGCCTGGGCGAGATCGCGCGACTTGATGACCTGTACCTGGCTGGTGATCGCCTGCGCGTCGAGCGCCGTGCTGTCGGCGGCGCTCTGCGTCGTGCCGGCCAGGCTGGCATCGGCGCCCTGCACCAGCAGCGTCGTCTCCGACTTGTAGACTGGCGCCACGCGGCCGAGCACCAGCCACACGCCCGCCGCCACCAGGACGACAAAAACGATGAGATACGGCAGCCGATGGCGCAGCGCGCGCATCAACTGGCCGAAGTCGATCTCGACGTCCGTCTGAGGCTGGAACTGGCTTTCCATGTGCAAGACTCGATTCCGCGCCGCCTGGGCCGGGATCATGGGTTTTTATGGTAATCAGATCGTTAAGTTCGGGCGCGCCGCGATACACTTTTGATTAAGCTTGCTTAATCGCGTCTTACGCGTCCCTGGCCGGCACAGCGCACAAGCGTCCCGCTTTACCGGCCATTAACCATGCGAAACCGATAGTCGCAGCGATCTTCCGCGGCGGCTTCCCCGAGTCTCGTTTCCGATGCGCCTTGCCTCCCTCTTCCCGGTGCTCCTCGGCCTTGCCGCGCTGGCGGGCTGCGCTGATGCGCCGTCGGTGCCGGACGCAGTGCACACGCAACTCGTCGCGCCGTACCAGCTCGATTCGGGCGACCAGCTGCGCATCATCGTCTTTGGCCAGGACGACCTTTCCAACACCTATGAGGTCGATCAGGCCGGCCGCATCACCATGCCGCTGATCGGTGCGGTCGAGGCACGCGGTCACACGACCACCGACATCGCCGCGGCGGTGGCGACACGCCTGCGCAACGGCTACCTGCGCAGCCCTGACGTGACCGTCGAGGTGGACAAGTACCGGCCGTTCTTCGCGATGGGCGAAGTCGGCGCCGCCGGACAGTATGCCTTCGTGCCCGGCATGACGGTGCAGCAGGCGATCGCCGTGGCCGGCGGCTTCACCCCCCGCGCCGACGAATACAGCGTGCAGGTCACGCGCAGCTACAACGGCCAGGTCCAGACGGCCTGGCTGAGACTGACCGACCCGGTGATGCCGGGCGACACGCTCTACGTCCGCCAGCGCCTGATCTGACCATGCGCGTCGCGGACGCCCGTCGCCCCGCGCCAGCCCCGGCCCCTCCCCCCGCCGAAGCGCCGAAGCCGCTGCGCATCATCCACGTTTTCCGCTCGCCCCTCGGAGGGCTTTTCCGGCACGTTGTCGACCTCGCCGAGGCGCAGCACGCCGCCGGCCATGCGGTCGGCATCCTGTGCGATTCGACCAGCGGCAACGGCAACGAGATCCCGGTGTTCGAGCGCCTGCGCCCGAAGCTTGCGCTCGGCCTGACACAGGTGCCGATGACGCGCAGCATCTCGCCTTCCGACATCAGCGCCGCCTGGCGGCTGGCAAAGCAGGTCCTGCCGCTGGCGCCCGACATCCTGCACGGCCACGGAGCCAAGGGCGGCGCCCAGGCGCGCATCATCGGCACGCTCATGCGGCGGCGGCGATCGACGGTCGCGCGCATCTACACGCCGCACGGAGGAAGCCTGCACTTCGACCGCAGCACGCTCGGCGGGCGCATCTATCTTGCGGCCGAACGCTGGCTGGCGAAACGCACCGATGGGTTCATCTTCGTCAGCGCCTTCGAACGCGATGCCTTCCTCACCAAGGTCGGCGCCACGACCCGGCCTGTGGCGATCGTCCACAACGGTCTGCGGCCCGAGGAATTTGCGCCCATCGCCCACGGTTCGGGAACGCGCGACTTTCTCTTCCTCGGCGAACTCCGTGACCTCAAGGGCCCGGATGTCTTCATCGGTGCGCTGGCGCTGCTGAAACATCGCCACGGCAAGGCGCCTACGGCGGCGATTGTCGGATCGGGACCCGACGAGCAGAAGTACCGCACCGTCGTGGCCGAGCTTGGTCTGAACGACACGACGGAGTTTTTCTCCGCCCGGCCGGCGCGCGAGGCATTCGCCCTCGCCAGGACCATCGTCGTGCCGTCGCGCGCTGAATCGATGCCGTATGTCGTGCTGGAGGCGATCGCCGCCGGCATGCCGCTGGTCGCATCGCACGTCGGCGGAATCCCCGAGATCGTCGGACAGGACAGCTCGCAGCTTGTCGAGCCAGGCAACGCGGCGGCGCTTGCCGACGCTCTCGGTCACGTCCTCGATGCGCCGGGCGCAGCTCTGGCTTCTGCCGCCGCCCTCAACATCCGGCTGCGTTCGTCGTTCACGGTCGAGGAAATGGCTGGCGGCGCGGAGCGCCTCTATCGCGCCGCCCTCGGGCATTAAGATTAACCCGAGGTTTAAGGACCGGAAGCCGACGCTTTTAGCTATCACCGCAAGTGTTTGTTAGCCGCATTCCGCAGGCCGTCCTTTACGCGGCCGAGGCCATAGTAAGGCGGGACGCTTAGCGATGACCGATACCAACAGCACCCAGAGCCCGCCAGTCTCGGCAAGCGCCGTGACCGCCGACACCGTCGCGGTCGCGCGTCCGCAGCCCACTGCCCAACGGCATGAGCTGAACGCGACCGCGCGCAACGTCGCCGCGAGCATGCGGCGGCCGTCCATGTCGCCGGTGCTGCTCGCCGGCCTGATCCGCCTGCTCGAGTTCGGCGTCCTCTTTCTCGTCGGCGCCGTCGCCTACGTGATCTACCTCGATCCGGTCGAAGGGATGGACTGGTGGTACCTCGCGCCGCTCGCCGCCGGCTCGCTCGCCACCGTGCTCGCCATCCAGAGCGTCGGCGGCTATTCGATCGCGACGCTGCGCCATGGCCTGCCGGATTTCGGCCGCGTCTTTCTGGCGTGGACCGGCGTGTTCGTCGCCTTCACGGTCTTCGCCTTTCTCGCCAAGGTCGGCGACGCTTATTCGCGCGTCTGGGTCGCCACCTGGTACATTTCGGGCGTCGTCGCTCTTGTCGCCATGCGCGCCAGCACGGCCGCGCTCGTGCGCAGCTGGACGGCGAGCGGCGCGCTGGAGCGGCGGGCCGTGATCGTCGGCGGCGGACAGGCGGCGGAGGAGCTCATCCACGCCCTCGACGCCCAGCCCGACAGCGACGTCCACA
The DNA here is from genome assembly GCA_035549395.1 of Bauldia sp. GTDB lineage: Bacteria > Pseudomonadota > Alphaproteobacteria > Rhizobiales > Kaistiaceae > DASZQY01. The sequence continues at coordinate 12,051 of DASZQY010000228.1, read as the reverse complement.
TCTGCGGCATCTTCGACGATCGCAAGGACGATCGCTCGCCCGCCACGGTCGCAGGCTACCGCAAGCTCGGCACGATCTCGGAGCTCGTCGATTTCGGGCGCCTGGCGCATATCGACCTGCTCATCGTCTCGCTGCCGATCACCGCCGAGAACCGGCTGCTGCAGTTCCTGAAGCAGCTCTGGGTGCTGCCGGTCGACATCCGTCTCTCGGCGCACATGAGCCGGCTGCATTTCCGGCCGCGCACCTATTCCTTCGTCGGCAAGGTTCCGTTCTTCGACGTCGCCGACAAGCCGATCGCCGACTGGGACTACGTGGTGAAGTCGCTGTTCGACCGCATCGTCGGCGGCCTCATCCTGTTGCTGGTCTCGCCAGTCATGCTCGCCGTCGCGCTCGCCGTGCGCCTCGACAGCCCCGGCCCAGTGCTCTTCAAGCAGAAGCGCTACGGCTTCAACAACGAGCTGATCGAGGTCTACAAGTTCCGCTCGATGTACACCAACATGACGGACGCGCGCGCCGACCGGCTGGTGACCCGTGACGACCCGCGCGTCACCCGCGTCGGCCGCTTCATCCGCAAGACCAGCCTCGACGAGCTGCCGCAGCTCTTTAACGTCGTGTTCAAGGGCAACCTGTCATTGGTTGGCCCGCGGCCCCACGCCGTCCAGGCGAAGGCTTCGAACCGCCTGTACGACGAGGTGGTCGACGGCTACTTCGCCCGCCATCGCGTCAAGCCGGGCATCACCGGCTGGGCGCAGGTCAACGGCTGGCGCGGCGAGACCGACACCGAAGAAAAGATCCAGCAGCGCGTGCAACACGACCTCTACTACATCGAGAACTGGTCGGTCTGGCTGGACCTGAAGATCCTGGCGCGGACGCCCTTCAGCCTGCTTTCGACGAGAAACGCATATTGAGCGCAGCGGCGATCGATGCGGCAGGCTCCCCTCACCCCGGCCTGTGGCTGACCGCCGGGCGGCTTGCCGACGGCACGATCGCCTTCCTCGTCTTCATCAGCGGCTTCGTCATTGTCGAGCCGTCGCCGTACGACCTGCTGCTCGTGGCGGTCGTTTTCGTCTGGTCGTTCTTCGGGCTGAAGATCAACCGGCACTTCCTGCCCATGACGGTGCTGATGCTGGCCTACATCGCCGGCGGCCTGCTCTCGCTCACCCAGATGAGCCAGATCCTCGGCAAGCCGGTCGTCTACATGATCACGACGGCCCTGCTGATCGCCTCGGCGATCTTCTATGCCTCGGTGGTGACGGAAGCGCCGCAGCGGCGCCTGCGCGTCATCCGCAATGCCTACGTGGCTTCGGCCATCGTCGTCTCGCTGATCGCGATCCTGGCCTATTTCAACGTCCTGCCTCACTCCGACTATTTCAAGCTCTACGAGCGCGCCAAGGGCACGTTCCAGGATCCCAATGTCATGGGGCCGTTCCTGGTGCTCCCCGGCACCGTGCTGGTGCGCGATATCCTGACCCGCCGGCTGCGTGACTCGCTGTGGACGATCCCCGGCTTCCTGATCATCCTGTTCGCGATCTTCCTCTCCTTCTCTCGCGCCGCATGGGGCCTCATGGCCTTCACCGCGCTGGCGGTGGCCTTTCTCGCCTATATCAATGAGCCGGCTAAGCGCGTCCGCTTCCGCCTGGTCGGATACCTGCTGGGCGGCGCCGCCACGATCGTCCTGCTGCTGGCGGTGCTGATATCGATCCCGGCGGTGCGCGACCTCTACGAAGTGCGCGCCCACGTCGTGCAAAGCTATGACGAAAGCCGCGTCGGCCGCTTCGAGCGGCAGTACAAGGGCTTCTTCCTCGTCCAAGAAAAGCCGTTCGGCATCGGGCCGGAACAGTTCGCGCCGCGCTACGGCGAAGACGAGCACGACATGTGGCTGAAAGGATTCACGACCTACGGGTGGCTCGGCGGATTCTCGTACATCATCCTCGCTGCGTGGACGCTCGCCGCCGCCTTCCCGCTGCTGTTCAAGCCGCGACCGTGGACGCCATTCATCCAGTGCACCTATGTCGTGCTGCTCGGCCACCTGTTCATCCACAACGTGATCGACAACGATCACTGGCGGCACCTCTATATGATCTACGGCCTTCTCTGGGGTGCGATCGCCGCGGAGAAAATGTTGCGCCGGCGCGTGCTGCGGCAAGACTCGACCTCGTCTGCTCGGGCGGGGTCGGGGCTTACAACCGATGGGTTGTCTCCCACCTGAAAGCAGAGCCCGGCAGCGGATAGAAAAACGCCGCCCGCACCCCCTCTCGACACAGACTGTCATCGGTTAACGCAGCGAATCCACACCTGTGATTCTTGCGGATACTTGGGTAAACATAAGGTTCCATCGGCTGCACTTCTCATGTCTCTGCAAGCAACGTCTGGAACGGTTACAATATTATGCCGTTAACGATTATTTGATCGAGCAGTTTAACCACTTGCGTTTCAGCTAAATCCGGGCGAGCATAGTTGCCGGTGAGTGTTGAAGGCGGCGGACCAACACTCTCCTGAGGCCATAAGTCTTTGGTTTGCAAAGTCTTTGGTTTACTCAGGGGAGTTGGCTGTGTCGCGGCGAGCCTCGCTTTTCACAACAGTTTCAATGCTTTCGACCGCGATCGTTGTCGCCGGTCTGTCGTTTGGCGTTTTGCCGGCATTTGCCGATGACACGGGGTCGCCGACCGCGGCGACAACCGGCGGCGACAGCAGCGCCAGCAGCGGGTCGTCGGGCCCGGGCAGCAGCGACGCCAGCATCGGCTCCAACACCCAGTCCAATGCCGCCGCCGGGGACAACAGCGCGGCCGCCGGCACTGTGACGAGTGCCGCCGGGACGACGAGCCAGTCGAACGGCGATGAGCAGACGACCGCGGGAGCGGCAACCGTCGCTGCCGCCGGGGTCACTGAAGACAACACCAAGCTTACCGCGACGGCTGCGGCCAATGCCGATGCCGGCGCGACGTCGACCGACGCCAACGGCGCGGCGGGCACCGGTGGCAGCTCCGGTGCCTTCGCCACGGCCACCAACGGCGACGCGCCGACCGCCTACACCTCCGCCGGCTCCGACAACTACGCCTATGCGGTGGGCGGCACGGATCGCGTCGCGACTGCGTCCGCCGGACCCGAGAGTACGGTCCAGACCATCGATGGCAAGTGGCGCACGGTGACGGTCGCCTATACCCAGGACGGCCAGTACAGCGTCGCGATCGCCAGCCCGTGGCGCGCCACGGCCTTCTCCAGCACATACTCCGGTAGCGGCGCGATAACCGTCGATTCAATCTTCGCTGCCGCCAAGACAGCGGCGCAGGCTTATGCGACCGCCGGCAAGACGAGCGCATCGGCATGGGCGAAATCCACCGCCTGGTCGGCGTCCGGCAACCAGTGGGGCGTGTCGTCTGCCGCCAGCAGCTCGAATGCGCGGGCCCACGTGCAGATCCAGATCACGCACTCCTCCGGCAACACGCAGCAGACCAGCCGCCCGGCGCTCGACTGCTACATCACGCTGACCGACTGGACCAAGTGGAAGAAGCTGTCCGAGGCGCAGCGCCGCCAGTATGTGAAGTGCGATTGCCCGTACCTCTCGGGCATCGATTGCAAGGCGGCGATCGCCAAGGTCTACGGGACCAACAAGATCGGGATCACCGCGACCGTCAGCACCAAGACCAAGACGGCAGTTGCTCTAGCCGGCCAGAAGCCGCCGAAGGTCGTGACGACCAGCAAGAACACGACGTCCACCGTTGCGGCGGTCAAGGTCAACGGCACGCAGACGGCCGCCCCGGCGACGCAGGTCGCGGCGCAGGCCAAGACGGCGAAGCATGGCTTCCTGTGGAAGCTGTTGAGCGGGAACCTGTTCAACAGCTCCGCTGGCTAGGGATTCCGCCGCCGGATGGACGGCGGCCACGGACTGGGGCGACGAGCGCCAGCGTACAGTACCTGCAATACGCATCCAGCGTATATGCAACGTATTGCTCGAATAACTTCTGCCAAGACACTCGTCTTACAGGAGTTTTATGGTTGACAGTGCGTTAGTTGGACTGTAAAATTTGGCTGAACACCTTTCTATTATTTTGGAAGGGCGTTCGTGTTACGTAACAGGGAGTAATGTAATGAACATGCGTCACCTCCTGGTCGCAGCTTCGGCCGCGGCCATTGTGGTTGGGACGTCAGCGATGGCGTTCGCCAACCCTCCACACAGCAGCAACGTCTCCAAGGGCAGCGCTTCGAGCACCACTGTGGTTGTCTCGCACGCCGACCCGAACAACCCCTGGCCTTGGGGTTTTGGTAGCCAGGAAGGCGCGACCGTGACCATCTATTCGACCGGTCATGCCAACGCCACGGCTCCGGCCGGCGGCGGCGCGGGCGCCACCTACGGCGGCGGCGGCGATGGCGTGGCAGTTGAAGCCAACGTCTTCACCGGCGGCGGCGCCGGCGGCGGCAGCCTCGCGGCGGCCTCGGGCGGCACCAGCGGCTCGGCTTGCGCCGGCAGCGGCTGCGGCCACAGCGGCGGCAACTACCCCCACTAGTAGCTGAAATGGTGGGCGGGCGGCTCTTTCGGGCTGCCTGCCCACTTTCCCGCAATGCGCCAATCGCAATGCAAAGAAGCTGAAAGACCGGAGAGCATGATGTTGAGAATGACGTTTGCGGCGGCGGTAGTGGCCACAGTCTCGGTGGCGGGCTTGCTGGCCAGCACTCCCGTCTTCGCGACCGGCGCCATAGCCGTTGGCAAGCCGTCCAACGTTGCCAGGAACGGGGTCGCAGTCGGCCTCAACGGTGATTGGGACACGAAAGCGCACGCACGCGCAGATGCGCTGACGCAATGCAAGGCGACCGATGTGAAAGCATCGACCCGGGCGCTGTGCAAGGTCGTGGGCACCTTTGCCAATCAGTGCGCGGTCATCGCCATGGATCCACAGGGTGGCACGTCGGGTTTCGGATGGGCCGTTGCCAACTCGAGTTGGCAGGCGAAGCAGCAGGCGCTCGCCAGCTGCCGCAGTTCCGCAGGCGCTCGCGCAGACGCCTGCAAGGTGGTCACCACAAGCTGCGATGGGAACGCGCGCTAGGGAGCACAGCGGCAATCTCGTGCGCCGTCAGGACCGAATGGGACAGTAAGGAGCGACGGAACGGATCATGAGCAAACATCTGATGATATTGGCGGCGTCGACTGCCGCCGTCTTGGCGATCGCGGCTGGCAGTGCCCTGGCCGATGGCAGCGCGACCGGTAGCGCATCCAGCGGCGCGTCCGCCAGCGCCGGCGCCAGCCAGCCGTCCGGTTCGACGGTGGTGATCGGCGCATCAGGAAACGAGAATGCCACCGCGCAGCCAGGCGCAGGCTCGGGCGCCTCGACTTCCGGCGGCGGCAGCGGCGTCGCCGGCACGTTCTACTTCGTCATCGGCAGCCGCACGCCGCAGCCTGCGATCACCACCGACTCCGTGAACCTGAACGACGGCACGATCTACGGCGAAGGCACCTTCGCGGCAGCTGGCGCAGGCACCCACGGCGTGGCCTGGGCCAAGGGAGCCGTGGCCGAAGCGGGACCGGAATCGGGGCCCCTCGCGACCGCCGGCGGTGGCAGCGCGACGCTCTACTGCAAGCTGACCATCAAGAACTGGGCACAGTGGTGGGGCTACAGCCGCGACGTGCGCAAGGTCGTCCAGCGCTGCGAATGCCCGACCGTTCCCAAGGTCATGAAGCTGAACAAGGCCTGCCCGGCGAAGCCGACCGAAGTCTTCGCCGCCGTCGTGCAGTAAGACTTTGCCGTCCTGGCGCGCGGCCGCGTCCAACAGCGGCCGCGTTGCGCCGCGGGAAGAAATCCCTATAGTCGCGCCCGCGTCGGAGCGTGGCGCAGTCTGGTAGCGCACTTGACTGGGGGTCAAGGGGTCGCTGGTTCAAATCCAGTCGCTCCGACCATTCGATTCCGGCAGCATTCCGCCGTTTTCGTTCTAAACTCTCGGCAGGCATCTATAGCTTCGGTGACGTCGTGTCGGCACCACGTCGCCGCGCTTAGACATAGCCTATATTCCACATATATGTGGACTTCCACATTTGTGTGGAGCAACCTATCTTAATGAACGCGAAAGAGCTCCAACGCTGGCTGGCCAAACAGGGCTGCAAGTTCGAAACCCATAAGGGCGGCAGCGGGCATCTGACGATTTATCGTGACGGCAAGACCTCACAACTTCCGATGCACGGCGGCGGCAAGGAACTCGGCCCTCGGTTGGTCAACAAGATCAAGAAAGACTTAGGGCTCAAGTAGGAGTGAATACGATGTGGTATAAGCTGACGCTAACCCCTGATGACGACGGCACTTGGCTCGTGACCGCTCCGGAATTTCCGGAAGTGACTTCTTTTGGCGACAATCAGGAAGACGCACTGCGTCATGGCCGTGAGGCGATCGAGGAAGCTATTGCTCGCCGAATTGCTGCTGGCGAGGACATTCCATTTCCAGAACCAGCTATGCCTGGCCGGGGCTTCCATATTCAGATACCGGCGCTCGTGGTCCTGAAATCGGCTCTCTACATGAACATGCGCGCGAAGGGCTGGACACGGGCCGATCTGATGCGCGCGCTCGGCTGCAAACGCGAGCACGTGGACCGGCTATTCCGGCTCGATCACAACTCCAGACTCGGCTCGCTCGAGGATGCCTTTGCGGCCCTCGGCATTCCGATGCGTATTGACGTGCCTTTCGCCACCGCTGCGTAATTGGCCCTCCCCACGCGCCCGCATTGATCGACGCTACGCGCAAGGCTCGAACATAGTAGCCCGGACCCTCAGCGTACCTCGCGCGGGTCCGACGCGCTGGGCTCGTCGTCCTCCCTCGCCCAGCCGTCGTCGCCGCTGCGCGGTGCCCGCTCGGCATGCTCGTCCTGCAACGGCATTCCGTCCGTAGAGCTCAGCCCCTCCGGGGCGGCCGCGACGCTTCGCCGGAAAATAATCTCGGCGCCGTCACGCTCGGCGCTGCAGGCGTGCTCGCGGGCGAATTGTTGCAGAAGCTCGAAGCGGCCGCCGAAGCTGGATGAGATCGCGTTCCACTCCAGCCTGAGATCGGCGTCGGAAAGCTGCGTCAGCAGCATCGACAAATCATCGCGCGACATCGCGGCCCTCCGGGCCTGCAGGACCGTCCTGAGCAGCGAAGGAACATTTGTCGCGGTCCGAGGTTCCTTCCGGCACCAACAACTGGAGGAGGACTTATGGGCCGCGCTGTTCTGCTTTGGCTTCTCGGCGTTCCGATACCGATCATCATTCTGCTCGCCCTTTTCTGGCATTAGCGACGGGGAGGAAGTCATGGTGGACGTAACAGCGGGATCCCTCGAACCCGTCGACAGCAACCAGACCGCCATCGCGTGGGGCGCCATTGTCGGCGGCGCGGTGGTGGGGGCGGCTGTCGGCCTGCTTCTGTTGAGCCTCGGCATCGGTTTCGGGTTGCTGTCGGTTTCGCCATCCGGCGGCGCAAGCCCGGCGGCACTCGGCACCGGCGCCGCGATCTGGTTCGTCATCGTCGAATGGGTGTCGGCGGCCTTCGGCGGCTACATCGCCGGCCGGCTGCGGACCAAATGGGTCGCGGTGCATTCGCATGAGGTCTTCTTCCGCGATACCGCGCACGGCTTCATCACCTGGGCGCTGAGCACCGTCATCGTCTTCGCGCTCGGCGCAGCTTCCCTAAGCGCGATCATCGGCGGCGCCACCAGCGCGGTGACGGCGGTCGCCTCGGGCGCGGCCCAAGGCGCGGCACAGGGCGCGGCAACAGCGGCACCCGATGCGCTGAACGGCGCCAGCGGATACCTGACCGACCTGCTGTTCCGGAGCAGCCCCGGCGCAACAGCCGCGCCGGCAACGTCGGCCACACCCGGCGCACCAACGACCGCAGCCCCCTCCTCTCCGGCGCCCGCCTCGACGCCCCGCTCGGAGGCGACGGGGATTCTGCTCCATGCCGTCGCAGCGGGCGGCCTGTCGTCCGACGATCGCACCTACCTCGCGCAGCTCGTGGCGAGTCAGACCGGGCTCTCGGCGAGCGACGCCGAGGCGCGCGTCGACGCCGTCATGGGACAGGTCCAGGACACAACGACCAAGGTGAAGGAGACTGCGGATGCGGCACGCAAGGCCGCGGCCGCGGGTAGCCTGCTGTTTGCCCTGTCGCTTCTGATCGGCGCCTTCATTGCCAGCGTCGCGGCTGCCATCGGCGGGAAAGAGCGCGACGAGGCCGATGCGCTGCTTGTGGCCACGGGGCGCTGACGGAGACGCTTTCGTATTGCGCGGCACATCGCTAAACAGGCGGCGAACCGTCTCACGCGAAGCGGACGCCTGCCATGACGAAGCCTCCCGAACGCCGCCGCCCGGCCGACCCGATGAAGGCCGCGGAGGCGGTGTTCGCCCGGACGGCGCCGAAACTGCCCGAAGATATCGCCAGGCCGAGCGCCCTGCCCGGCGTCAAGGAAACCGTCACCCTTCGCATCGACCAGGACGTGCTGGAATTCTTCCGCGAGGACGGTCCGGGCTGGCAGGAGCGCCTGAATGCGGCGCTCCGCAAGGCGATGGAAGACAGCCGGCGGTAAGCGGCTAGTTGCCCTTGAGGCCGACCACGCCGCTCAGCACCTGCTGCAGGAAGCTTTCATCGGCGCCGCCGGTCGGGGTGGTCTTGCTGATGAAATCGAAGACCTTTCCGTCCTGCAGGCCGTAGTTGGCGACGCGCTCGACCTGGTCCTTCTTGTCGAAGTAGACGGCGACAATCCGCTGATCGACGATCTTGTCAGGCAGGAACTGGGCGGCGCGATAGCGCGTCTGGCTGATGTAATAGAATACGTCGTTGCCATAGTTGGCCGTCGTCGACGGCGAGCCCAGCGCAATCAGCACCTGGTCCTTGCTCGAGCCGACGGGGATCTGTTGCAGGGCATCCGGCGACACCACATAGCCGTGCTGCATGGTCTCGCCCATGCCGAGGAAACCGGACTGTCCCGCCGCCGGCGCCGCGGTCGATTTCGTGCTCTGGCAGCCCGACAGAATCGCGGCCGCCGTAACCAGCGTCGCCGCCAGCGACGCCTTCAGCAGAGGTGACTTAACCCGCATGCAGTCCCCGTTTCCTTGCCCGACTCTGCCGCGTCCCGCCTGCGGTCTTGGCATCCGCTCTACCGTGCGCTAGGCCAGCTTGCAACGCCTCAACCCGCAACCCCAGGGAACCCCACGCCCGATGCTCGGTCGACTATTCCGCCGCGACCGTGAAGGCCAGGCGATAGCAACGGCCCTTTACGGCGCGATCGTGGCGCAAGCGCGCACGCCGGCGCTTTACACGGATTTTGCGGTCGCCGACACCGTCACCGGCCGCTTCGAGATGGTCGTCCTGCACCTGATCCTCGTCCTCGACCGCATCGCGGCCGAAGGCGCAGGCGAGGCGGCGCTCGGCCAGGCCGTATTCGACCTATATTGCACCGATATGGACCGCTCCCTGCGCGAACTGGGCTTTGGCGATCTCGGCGTGCCCCGCCGCATGAAGAAGATGGCGCAGGCGTTCTACGGCCGCGCCGGCGCGTACCGGCAGGCCATCGCCGCGGACGATCGCAACGCGCTGGCGGCGGCGATTGCCCGCAACGTCTTCCCGAACGGCGGCGGCCACGCGCCGCAGGTGGCCGAGTACGCGTTGCGCTCCGCGGTCATGCTGGCGGCCCAGCCGATCGCTGAGCTGCGCGGCGCGCGGCCAGCGTTCGCGCCGCTCCTGGCCTCGGAGGTCGCATGAGCGAAGGCATCGTCGTCCGCACCGTGCCCGTGGCGGAGTTGCCCGCCAAGCCGGTGGAGGTCCAGGCAACCGCAGCCGAGAGGGGCCGTCTGGCCGAGGCCTACGATCTGCGCGAAGTGAAGTCGCTCACGGCCGAGGTCACGCTGGAGCCGATCGGCGGCGGCGTTGCCGTCGCAGGGCGCGTCGTGGCCGACATCGTGCAGACCTGCGTGGTGAGCCTCGTGCCGGTGGACGAGCACATCGACGAGCCCTTTGCCGTCCGTTTCGTCCGCGACGCCAACCGGCTTCCGAAGCCCGGCACCGAAATCGTGGTCGACCCCGCGGCCGACGATCCGCCGGAACTCCTCGAAGGCACCTCGATTGATATCGGCGCGCTGGTCGAGGAGTATTTCGCCCTCGCCATCAACCCCTACCCGCGCGCGCCCGGAGCCGAGCTGCCGCCAGAATACGCCGCCGAGGAGAATACGGAGCCGCGCTCGCCGTTTGCCGCCCTTCAGGGTCTCGCCAGGTCGAGCAAGCGCACGTCGTAAGTGCACAAGTTTCGAGCAGAAAGCCGTTGTTTGCCAGAGGGAAGGCTGTAAACATGGCTTGGCTCGACGGCTCGGGCAGCGGGATTCCCCGCCGGCGGATCTTCCAATAGGGCGGGAATGGCCGCGACGGTTACCGCTTCACTGGACGTTATGGGTGGCGACAAAGGCGCCGAGGTCGTGCTTCCGGGCGCGGCACTGGCGCTCGAGCGCTACCCCGATCTGCGCTTCCGCCTCTACGGCGATGAGAAGGTGGCGCGGCCGGTGCTCGACCGCATCCCGGAGCTCAAGGCGGCCTCCGTCTTCGAACACTGCGACATCTCGGTGAAGATGGATGACAAGCCCAGCCAGGCGCTGCGCCGCGGGCGCTGGCGCTCATCGATGTGGCGCTCGATCGAGGCCGTGAAGTCCGGCGAAGCCGGGTTTGCCGTCTCCGCCGGCAACACCGGCGCGCTGATGGCGATGTCCAAGTTCTGCCTGCACTCACCCTCGGGCATCGACCGTCCGGCGATCGCCGGCATCTGGCCGACGCTCAAGGGCGAGAGCGTTCTGCTCGATTGCGGCGCCTCCATCGGCGCCGATGCCGAGGCGCTGTTCGAATTTGCCGTGATGGGCGCCGCCATGGCACGGACGCTGCTGGCCAAATCGCGACCCTCCGTCGGCCTGCTCAACATCGGCGTCGAGGAAGTGAAGGGGCTGGAGCCGATCAAGGCCGCCGGCCAGATGCTGAAGGAAGCCAACCTTGCCGACCTGGAATACGTGGGGTTTGTCGAAGCCGACGAGATCGGCCGGGGCAAGGCGGATGTCGTCGTGACGGAGGGCTTCGCCGGCAACATCGCGCTGAAAGCGGCGGAAGGAACCGCCCGGCAGATCTCGGGCTACATTCGCGGCGCCATGAACTCGAGCTGGCTGGCGCGCGCCGGCTACCTGCTCGCCCGTGGCGCCTTCAACCGCCTGCGCGCGCAGCTCGATCCGCGCCGCACCAACGGCGGCGTGTTCCTGGGCCTGAACGGCATCGTCATCAAGAGTCACGGCGGCGCCGATCCGGAGAGTTTCGCCGCCGCGGTGCACATTGGCTACACCATGGCGCGCAGCGGACTGGTGGATACCATCAACCGCGACCTCGCCGCCTATCGCAACACACTCGCCGCCATGTCACCCGCTCCCGCCCAAACGGGTGCCATGTGACGGCTGTGCGTTCCGTCGTTCTCGGGGTAGGCGCGTACCTGCCCCGGAAGGTGCTGACCAATAACGACCTCGCCCGGATGGTCGACACGTCCGACGAGTGGATCCAGCAGCGCACCGGCATCCGCGAGCGCCATGTCGCCGCGGAAGGCGAGCTGACCTCGGACCTGGCGACCGCCGCCGCGCGCGCCGCCCTCGTCAATGCCAATCTCGAGCCCGGCGACATCGACATGATCGTCATGGCGACGGCGACGCCGGACAACACATTTCCCGCCGCTGCCGTCACCGTGCAGGAAAAGCTCGGCATCACGCACGGCTCGGCGTTCGACGTTCAGGCGGTCTGTTCCGGCTTCATCTATGGCCTCACCACCGCCGACGCGCTGATCCGCGCCGGGCACGCCGAGAAGGCGCTGGTCATCGGCGCCGAGACGTTCTCGCGCATCCTCGACTGGACGGATCGCACGACCTGCGTCCTGTTCGGTGACGGAGCCGGCGCCGTCGTGCTCGGCCGCTCGCTGGGCGCCGGCACCACCGCCGACCGTGGGCTGCTTTCTTCCCACCTGCGCTCGGACGGCCGCTACAAGGATAAGTTGTACGTCGATGGCGGTCCCTCCTCCACCGGCACGGTCGGC